>NZ_JBHVWF010000088.1:0-35123 GCF_042882365.1 Streptomyces sp. NPDC058221
CCATACTTGCTTAATCTGGCCTCACCGGGTTTATAGTGGTCCCCCATCCTAATGCCCGCGCCCGCCGCCTTCCGGTTTGCGGCGCAAAGGGCCCGGGGGGGGGGGTTTCCCGCCGCCCCCCACGGGGCACTCTCCCCCCATATCGAACGCTTCGGGACCCTTCCTGGATCCTCCTGGCGTTTCGTTCCCTTCGAGTCGAGTCCGTACGGACCATCCTGACCCGACACGTCCCGCACAGCCGGACAGCCAATGCCGCAATCCGGGACACTCTTCGCATCCTGTGGTGTGCCCGGGGAAAGGACGCGATGCCATGTCGGAGGCTGCATCCGCTCAGGTCACCCTGGCGAACAGCACAGCTCTGCTCCCGTCTCTCGGACCGCTGCTGCATGAATGGCTGCCCCGGCAGCGGTGGTTCGCCGGCAAGGGGCGGGCCATCACCGCCTTCTCGCTCGTGTCGGCGACCGAAATACTGCCGGTGGAGAACTCCGCCGGCCGCACCGCCGGCGCCGGCCCGGGGCTCCTGCATCTGCTGGTCCGGGTCCACCAGCCCACCATGCCCGCCCAGCCACCCATCGACTGCTACCAGTTGCTGCTCGGCGTACGCCCCACGCTGCCGGCCCGGCTGGCGCCCTCCCTCATCGGGCATGTGACGAAGGGTCCGCTCGCCGGGCTGTCCGTCTACGACGGGCTGTACGACCCGCGCCTCGCCGCGCTGCTGCTGGAGCGGCTGCGTACCCCCGGCACTCTCGGCACCCTCAGGTTCGGCCGGGGCGCCGACCCGATCCCCGACGGTCTCGCCCCCCGGGTGCTGGACACCGAGCAGTCCAACTCCTCGCTCGTCTACGGCAACGCCTACATCCTCAAGATCTTCCGCCGGGTGTTCCCGGGCACCAACCCCGATCTGGAACTGCCGCTCGCGCTCTCCGGCGAGGGATGCGGGCGCGTCCCGGCCCCCGTCGCCTGGTTCGAGTCCACCGCGCCCGAGCACCTCACCCTCGGGGTGCTGCAGCCGTTCCTGCGCGGCGCCCAGGACGGCTGGCAGCTCGCGCTGGGCGCACTCGCGGCGGGCCGCGACTTCGGACCCGAGGCCCGTGCGCTGGGCCGCGCCACCGCCGAGGTGCACACCGCCCTCGCCGCGGCGCTGCCCACTCCCGCCCTGCGCCGCGCGCAGACCGACGAGCTGGCCGCCGGCATGCTGCAGCGGCTGGAGGCGGCCGCCCACGCGGTGCCGGAGCTGGTGCCGTACGTCCCCGGGCTGCGTGCCGCGTTCGACGCGGTGACGGCACTGGGCCACCGGGGCGGCGGCTGGGCGGCCCAGCGGGTGCACGGCGATCTCCATCTCGGCCAGACCCTGCGCGGGACCGACGGTTTCTGGTCGCTGATCGACTTCGAGGGCGAACCGGCCCGCCCGCTCCCGGAGCGCCGCAGCCCGCAGCCACCGGTGCGCGACATCGCCGGGATGCTCCGCTCCTTCGACTACGCGGCCCGCTCGCACCGGCCCTGGAACGCCGGCTGGGCGGCCCGCTGCCGGTCCGCCTACTGCGACGGATACGCGGAGACCGCGGGCATCGACCCCCGCAGCGAACCGGAGCTGCTGCGGGCGCACGAGACGGACAAGGCGGTGTACGAGGTGCTGTACGAGGCACGGCACCGGCCCGACTGGCTGCCGGTCCCGATGGCCGCGATCCACCGCCTGGCCGCCGCAGCCGAGTGACACCCGCCGCCGGGCGGCCCGGCCCGCACCCGGCTCCGGCGCCCCACCTCTCCCGCCCCACCCCGCCCACACCCCCGAGGAGGCTGTCCCTGTGACCGCCCGCAAGCCGTCCCGCAACGCGCCCGATCCCGCTCCGTCCACCCCCGAAGCCGCTCTCTCCGCGGCGCCCGCCGAGCATGCCGACGCCCCCTCCGCAGGCCCGGCGACCGGGACCCTCGCACCGGTGGAAGCCGGGGCGGCATCCGCCGAGCCGGTCACGGTCCCGGTCACCGCCTCCGCCTCCGCCTCCGCGCCCGCGCCCGCCAAGCGGGCGAAGCGCGCCGCCGGACCGCCGCGGCCCCGCCGGGCCGGCGCAGGCCAGGGGGTACGCCCCGCCCGCGCCCTGGACGACGGGGACCGGGGCCGGCTCCTGGCCGGCGAACACCACGCACCGCACGACCTGCTCGGCGCGCACCAGATCCGCGGCGGGGTCGCCTTCCGGGTGCTGCGCCCCTTCGCACGGTCCGTCACCGTGCTGGCCAAGGGGCTCCGGGCCCAGCTGCACGACGACGGCGACGGCTTCTTCTCCGGTCTGCTGCCGATGCCGGCGGTTCCCGAGTACCAGTTGCTGGTCGCCTACGAGGACAACGAGATCGAGGTGCAGGACCCGTACCGCTTCCTGCCGGCGCTCGGCGATCTCGATCTGCACCTGATCGGCGAGGGCCGGCACGAGGAGCTGTGGACCGCGCTGGGTGCCCGGACGATGGAGCACCAGGGCGTCACCGGCACCCGGTTCACCGTCTGGGCCCCCAACGCCCGCGGGGTGCGCGTCGCAGGTGACTTCAACTACTGGGACGGCACCGGCTTCCCGATGCGTTCGCTCGGCTCGACCGGGGTGTGGGAGCTGTTCCTGCCCGCGATCGGCGAGGGTGCGCTGTACAAGTTCGACATCTGCCGCCCGGACGGCACGCACACGCTGCGCGCCGACCCGATGGCCCGGCGCGCCGAGGTCCCGCCCTCCAACGCCTCGGTCGTGACGGCCGCCCATCACGTCTGGCAGGACCAGGAGTGGATGGCCCGCCGCGGTGACGTCCCGGTGCACGAGGCCCCGCTGTCCGTCTACGAGGTGCATCTGCCTTCCTGGCGCCCGGGTCTCACCTACCGTCAGCTCTCCGAGCAGCTCCCCGCGTACGTACGGGATCTGGGGTTCACGCATGTGGAGCTGATGCCGGTCTCCGAGCACCCATTCGGCGGCTCCTGGGGCTATCAGGTCACCGGCTTCTTCGCGCCGACCTCGCGGATGGGCACACCGGACGACTTCCGCTTCCTGGTCGACGCGCTGCACCGGGCCGGGATCGGGGTCATCGTCGACTGGGTGCCCGCACACTTCCCGCGCGACGCGTGGGCGCTCGCCGAGTTCGACGGCCGGCCGCTGTACGAGCCCTCGGACCCGCAGCGCGCCGCGCATCCGGACTGGGGCACGCTCGAATTCGACTTCGGCCGCACCGAGGTGCGCAACTTCCTCGTCTCCAACGCCACTTACTGGTGCGAGGAGTTCCACATCGACGGGCTGCGGGTGGACGCCGTCGCCTCGATGCTCTACCTCGACTACTCGCGCGAGGAGGGCGAGTGGTCCCCGAACGAGCACGGCGGCCGGGAGAACCTGGACGCGGTCGCCTTCCTCCAGGAGATGAACGCGACGGTGTACCGGCGCAACCCCGGCGTCGTCACCATCGCCGAGGAGTCCACCGCCTGGGACGGCGTCACCCGCGCCACCCACCATGTCGGCCCCGGCGGCTTCGGCGGGCTCGGTTTCGGCCTGAAGTGGAACATGGGCTGGATGCACGACTCGCTGGAGTACGTGTCGAAGGAGCCGGTGCACCGCAAGTACCACCACAACGAGATGACCTTCTCGATGGTGTACGCGTACAGCGAGAACTACGTGCTGCCGATCTCGCACGACGAGGTCGTGCACGGCAAGCGGTCACTGGTCAGCAAGATGCCCGGCGACTGGTGGCAGCAGCGCGCCAACCACCGTGCCTATCTCGGCTTCATGTGGGCCCACCCCGGGAAGAAGCTCCTCTTCATGGGGCAGGAGTTCGCCCAGGGGGCGGAGTGGTCGGAGGGCCACGGCCCGGACTGGTGGCTGCTCGATCCGTCGTACGCGGCGGAGAGCGACCACCGCGGCGTACGCACCCTGGTCAGCGATCTGAACACGGTGTACGGGGCGACGCCCTCGCTCTGGCAGCGCGACACCGTTCCGGAGGGGTTCGCCTGGGTGGAGGGGGACGCCGCCGAGGACAACGTCTTCGCGTTCGTCCGGTACGACACGGACGGATCGCCCCTGATCGCCGTCTGCCACTTCTCCCCGGTGGTGCGGCACGACTACCGCATCGGGGTGCCGGACGGACCGGCGGCCTGGGCAGAGGTCCTGAACACGGACGCGGCACGGTACGGGGGCGGCGACGTACGCAACGAGGAGCCCCTGAAGCCGGAGGCGGTGGCGGCGCACGGCAGGGACACCAGCGTCACGCTGACGCTCCCGCCGCTCGCGACGATGTGGCTGCGGCCCGCCTGACGGGGCACTCGTGCCGCGGCGGCCCCGGGTCGCTTCCCGGGGCCGCCGCGGCGTCTTCCCTGCTCGGTCCCGCGTCAGTACACCGTGTCCTGCTGGTCCGGTACGACGCTGCCGTCGCCACGCCGCACGGGGCCGAAGCCGCCGTCGGGCTCGGTGTAGGCGGCGGTCGCGCAGGGGTAGGCCGCGGTCCTGCGCGGCAGCGGCTCGATGAACATGGGGTTCACGACCCAGCGTCCGTCCGCGTTGTCGTAGGCGCGGCACATCACCTCGTTCTTGTTGCGGTTGAGCACGAGGTGCGCGCCCGTGGCATCACCGACGAAGGTCACGTCGGTGTCGGCATCACCGCCGCCGAGCGTGATCCGACGGTCCGGGGCCTGCTGGTTCCAGGCGGCCCGGCCCTTGATCCCGTAGATCTCCTGGTTGATCCAGCAACGCTTGCCGTCGATGTACGGGATGGCCTCGCCCTCGGTGACGCCCGTCCCGCCGCAGCCTTCGTTGCTGGTCGTGATGCGGCCCTTGCGGTCGAGTACGGAGCGGATGGCGACAGTGTGCGCGCGGTCGATTCCGATGCCGCGCGACCAGACCTCGGTGACCGGCTCGGAACCCGCCGAGACGATCCAGACGTCGAACCCGGCCTTCTGGAGCGTGCGGACGAGGTCGCGTTGCTGCTCGTAGTACCGGACGTAGGCGGGGAGGACATGGGTGCCGACGGTGCGGGTCGCACCGACCGGCGCGGCGAGTGCCTCCCTGCGGGCGGCCTCCGTGTACGCGCGCAGTTCGGGGACGGTGTGTCCGACGAACAGCTGGGGTACCCAGGCGTACTGCGGAACGGTGCGCCGGTGGTTCCACTTCCCCGCGAAGGCGGCCTCGCCGCTCATCGTGCTGCCGTCCTCACGGATCTGGAGGATCTCGTCGGCGCAGCGGGCGTTGGTGGAGGTGGGCAGGGGCGCTCCCACCCCGACGTCGGTGCCGCAGGCCTCGGTGAGGGCCTGGTCCGCGGTGTCCGTCAGCCACTTGCTGGTGTCCTTCCAGCGGGCGGGCCGAAGGATCTTGTCGTGCCGCAGGGACCAGCTGATGGTCGCGTCGGTGACGTCGTTCTTGGTGATGGTGTTGTCCCAGTCGAACGCCGCGACCGGGCGTGGGCCGCCCTTGCCGTGGCAGGTGCCGCGCTCGTCGATCACGCGCTGCAGCTGGGCTCGGTTGTCGCCGTACCAGGGGAGTTCGTCGGAGAGTTGAGGGCAGCGAGCCGTCGGCGTCACGGACACGCGATCGGCCGGGGCGGCGGCCACGGGGCCGGCTGCGGCCGCGACCGCGAACGCGGCGGTCAGTGCTGAGGTCCACGCGAGAACAAGTCGGGTGCGCATGCGAGTGGACCGTACATCAACGTCTCCGCGATGTTGAGGGGGCGCGCGCCACTCCGTGCCCGTACCGGACGGGGCGTGACGCACCGTCGGACAGCCCGGGCAGCGCTGTCCGGCGGTCTGTGCGGGGCCGGGCCTCAGACGGCCGCCGGGAGCACCTCTTCGAGCTCCTGGAGCAGCCGGCGCTTCGGCCGGGCGCCGACCATCGACTTCACGGGCTCGCCCGAGCGGAACACCATCAGGGTCGGCATCGACAGCACCGCGTAGCGGCCGGTGATCTCCGGGTTGTGGTCCACGTCGATCTGCACCACCTTGAGCCGGCCGGCCTGCTCGCCGGCGACGGCGCTGAGCACCGGGGCGAGCCGGCGGCACGGTCCGCACCAGTCTGCGGTGAACTCGACGAGGACGGGAAGCCCGGCCCCCAGTACCTCCGCGTCGAAGGTCTCGTCGGTGACCTCGGCCACGCCTTCCGCCTGGATCATGTGTCGTCCTCCCAGTTCAGTTCACATCGTGGTTCGGGGCCGCCGGGCAGCTCGGCGGATGCCTCCAGCTCGGCGCGGGCCAGCTGGGCGCCCACCTCCGTGCGGACCGACCGCAGCTGGCCGATGAGCGCGTCCAGCTCGCCGAGCTTGCGCCGGTAGACGGCCAGTGACGCCGGACAGGAGTCACCGGCCGGATGGCCGGCGCGCAGGCAGTCGACGAAGGGCCGGGTCTCCTCCAGGTCGAACCCGAAGTCCTGCAGGGTCCGGATCTGCCGGAGCAGCCGCAGGTCGCCCTCGTCGTACGTGCGGTACCCGTTCTCCGCCCGCCGTGTCGGCAGCAGACCGCGTGACTCGTAGTAGCGCAGGGTCCGCGTCGTCGTTCCGGCCCGCTCGGCCAGCTCCCCGATTCGCATGGAACGACCGTAGGCCTTGACGCCGACGTCAGGGCAAGGGCGGCGGGGCGAGGACGGCCGGCGGGCGGACACACGCCGGGCCGGTACGGAGACTCCGTACCGGCCCGGCGTGCATGGGGGCGTTTACGCCTTCGTGAGCGAGGGCTGTTCGTCGCCGCCGTCCCTGGCCTCGGGGACGTGCGGCGGCTCGGCGGGGCCCTCGTCCGAGAGCATCGTCTCGTCGAACGGCAGCGCCCCGGAGAGGACCTGGTCGACCTTCTCCCGGTCGATCTCCTTGGTCCAGGTGCCGACCAGGACCGTGGCGACCGCGTTGCCCGCGAAGTTCGTCAGGGCGCGGGCCTCGCTCATGAAACGGTCGATGCCGACGATCAAACCGACGCCGTCCACCAGCTCGGGGCGGTGCGACTGGAGGCCGCCCGCGAGGGTGGCGAGACCGGCGCCGGTGACGCCCGCGGCCCCCTTGGAGGCGATCACCATGAAGACCAGCAGCGAGATCTGCTCGCTGATGCTCAGCGGGTCACCCGTCGCGTTGGCGATGAAGAGCGAGGACATCGTGAGGTAGATCGCGGTGCCGTCGAGGTTGAAGGAGTAGCCGGTCGGCACGGTGATGCCGACGACGGGCTTGCTGACGCCCAGGTGCTCCATCTTCGCGATCAGCCTCGGCAGGGCCGATTCGGACGAGGAGGTGGAGAGGATGAGCAGGAACTCCCGGCCCAGGTACTTCAGCAGGGAGAAGATGTTGAGCCCGGCCACCAGGCGCAGGATCGCGCCCAGGATCAGGAACACGAAGAGTCCGCAGGTGATGTAGAAGCCGACCATGATGACCGCGAGGGACTTCAGCGCGTCCACGCCGGTCTCGCCGACCACCGCGGCCATGGCGCCGAAAGCGCCGACCGGGGCCAGCCACATGATCATGGCGAGGATGCGGAAGACGAGGCGCTGGAGGTGGCCGATGCCGCGCAGGACCGGCTCGCCGGCCGATCCCAGGGCCTGGAGTGCGAAGCCCGCGAGCAGGGCGATGAGCAGGGTCTGCAGGACCTCGCCCGAGGTGAAGGACGACACCATGGTGTCGGGGATGATGCCGAGCAGGAAGTCCGCGGTGGACTCGCTGTCCCCCGCCTGCGCCTCACCCGCGGCGCGGGTCGCCTCGGTGATGTGGAGGCTGGAGCCGGGCTCCAGGATGTTGCCGACGACCAGGCCGATGGCCAGGGCGACGGTAGACATCACCAGGAAGTAGCCGAGGGCCAGACCCCCGACGGCGCCGACCTTGGCGGCCTTGCGTACGGAGCCGACCCCCAGCACGATCGTGCAGAAGATGATCGGCGAGATCATCATCTTGATGAGATTGACGAAGCCGGTTCCGATCGGCTTGAGCTCAACAGCGGCGTCCGGGGCGACGAGGCCCACCAGGATGCCGAGCCCCACCGCCACGATCACGGCGAGATACAGATACTTCGTACGGTCCCGTTTGGCGGCGGCCACTGCCACGAGGGTCTCCTCGGCTCATCTTTGTCCCTCCCCCGTCCCTGGGGGCCCGGGCGACTATTCCGCTCCTTGTGACGCCGGTCACCCTTACGTGCATTTCGTTCATATGTTTTCGGCCAGGCAGACTGTGAGCATGCGTCTCCCCCGTGCCCGTCCGCGCAGCCTGGCCGGACAGCTCTTCGCCATGCAGGTGGTGCTGGTGGCGGCCGTCGTGGCGGGGTGCGCCTTCTTCGCGTACGCCTCCGGCAGGTCGCAGGCCCGGGAGACGGCGACCCGGCAGGCCAGATCAGTGGCCCTGACGGTGGCCGATTCACCATCCGTACGGGAGGCGATCCGCACCCCGGACCCGTCGGCCGCCCTCCAGCCGTACGCGGAAGCGGCCCGCAAGCACACCGGGGTCGCCTTCGTCACCATCATGGATCCGCACCGGGTCCGCTGGACGCACCCGACCACCGGCCTGATCGGTGAGACCTTCCTCGGGCACACGGCACGGGCGCTGCGCGGCGAGACGTTCTCGGAGACGTACACCGGCACGCTCGGCCCCTCGATCCGGGTCGTCACACCGGTCCGGGACCACGGCAGGATCGTCGGCCTGGTCAGTGCGGGCATCACGGTCGACCGGGTCTCCACCCAGGTGCGGGAGCAGCTGCGCGCGCTGGCGCTCGCGGCGGGTGCGGCCCTGGCGCTCGGCGGCATCGGCACCTATGTGATCAACGCCCGGCTCCGGCGGCACACCCACGGGATGAACGCCGCCGAGCTGAGCCGGCTGCACGACTACCACGAGGCCACGCTGCACGCGGTGCGCGAGGGGCTGCTGATGCTCGACGGGCAGCGCAGGATCGCCCTGATCAACGACGCGGGCCGGGAGCTGCTGGGGCTCGCTCCGGGTACGGTCGGGCGCCGGATCGGCGAACTCGATCTGCCGGCACCGCTGACCGGGGCGCTGCTCGCCTCCGAGGAGCGGGTCGACGAGGTCCATCTGACGGCGGACCGGGTGATCGTGGTCAACACCCGTCCGGTGGTGGGCGGGGAGCGGCGCGGCACCGTTGTGACCTTGCGCGACCATACGGAACTCCAGGCACTGTCCGGCGAGTTGGACTCGGAGCGGGGGTTCACCCAGGCGCTGCGCTCGCAGGCCCATGAGGCGGCGAACCGGCTGCACACCGTGGTGTCCCTGATCGAGCTGGACCGGGCCGAGGAGGCGGTGGGCTTCGCCACGGCGGAGCTGGAGCTGGCCCAGGCGCTGACCGACCGCGTCGTCGGCGCGGTCGCCGAACCGGTGCTGGCGGCCCTGCTGCTGGGCAAGGCGGCACAGGCTAACGAGCGGGGGGTGGAGCTGGTGCTGGCCGACGACAGCCTGATCGAGGACGGGGAGCTGCCCACGACGCTGCCGCAGCGCGATCTGGTGACCATCCTCGGCAATCTGATCGACAACGCGGTGGACGCGGCGTCGGAGGCGCTGACCGGCCCGCCGGGTGCGGGCTCCGCGGACGGCTCCGTGCCCGCGCAGCGCACACCGTCGCCGCCCCGTCCCGCGCGCGCCCGGGTCACCGTCACGGCACTCGCCGGGGACGGTGAACTGCTGCTGCGGGTCGCCGACAACGGCACGGGCGTCGACCCGGCCGATGCCGCCGAGGTGTTCCGGCGTGGCTGGTCGACGCACGGGGCGGGCCGCGGAATCGGCCTGGCGCTGGTGCAGCAGGCCGCACACCGCAACGGCGGGGCGGTCGCGCTGGAGCGGGGGCCGGACGGCGGCGCGGAGTTCACCGTGCGGCTGCCGCTGCCCGACGGCAGCGGCGCACGGAAGGGGAGAACCACGTGAACGCGGTGATCAGGGTGCTGGTCGTCGAGGACGATCCGGTCGCCGCCGACGCCCACCGGCTGTACGTGGACCGCGTCCCTGGATTCGAGGTCGCCGCGGTCGCGCACTCGCGCGCCGAGGCGGTACGGGCGCTGGAGCGCACTCCGGTCGATCTGCTGCTCCTGGACCTGTATCTGCCCGACGGACACGGTCTGCACCTGCTGCGCTCGCTGCGGGCCGCCGGGCACACGGCCGATGTGATCGCGGTGACCTCGGCCCGCGATCTGGCCGTGGTCCGGGAGGGGGTGTCGCTCGGGGTCGTCCAGTACGTGCTGAAGCCCTTCACCTTCGCCACCCTGCGCGACCGGCTCGTCCGCTACGCCGAGTTCCGCGCGACGGCCGGTGAGGCGAGCGGCCAGGACGAGGTCGACCGCGCGCTCGCCACCCTCCGCTCCCCGCAGCCCGCGCGGCTGCCCAAGGGTCTGAGCGGTCCGACACTGGAGGCGGTGACCCGGGTGCTGCGAGCGGCCCCGGACGGTGTGACGGCGGCCGCGGCCGGCCTCGACCTCGGTATCTCCCGCATCACCGCGCGCCGCTACCTGGAGCATCTGGTGACGGCGGGCCGTGCGGTGCGCAGTCCGCAGTACGGACAGATCGGACGCCCGGAGCTGCACTACCGATGGGTGGCCGAGGCCCGCTGACCGGGCCTCGGGAGCGGTCCGGAGCGCCGGTCCGGGCACGCGGCCGTCCGGCTTGCGGACTAGGAGTTTCCTCTGAGCCGACATCTCGGTCGAACACACCGTAGTCAGACCGCCTCCGGCCTCTTACGGTAGGGCCGTGCACCCCACCCCGCCTTTCAACGCCCCCGCCGCGCGCAGACTGCGCGAGGCCCTGGGGATGGCTCCCGGCCATGTCGCCTACGGCCTCGGCGCCCAGTACGGACTCCGGATCAGCGCCGAGACCGTGGCCGCCTGGGAGCGTGGGCTCGAACTGCCGACCGAGTACGAACTCACCGCGCTGGCCGGGGTGCTGTGGTGCGCCCCCGGTGAACTCCTGACCGCGGCCCGGACCCTGCGCGAGCACCGGGTCGCCCGGGAGCTGGCGCCCGACGAGCTGGCGGGGCTGCTGGGCATGGCCACGTCCGCGTATCTGCGGATGGAGGAGTCCGGGCGGTGGCGGGGCAACGAGCGCCAGTCCGCGGCCCTCACCGAGGCGCTGGGGCTGACGGCCGCAGGCTTCGTGACGGCGACCGGGCGGGACGAGGAGCTGGCCGAGCTGCTGCGCAGCGCGGTGACGACGCGCTGGCAGGCGTATGTGCGGCCGGTGGCGAAGCTGGTGCCGGTGGACCGGCGGCTGCTCCAGGGCGTCCTGGAACAGCTGCACTCCGACTACCAGGCGCTGATGGTGTCCACGCTGAGCTGGAGCAGTACGGGGACGGAGCGGGAGGGCGCGACGGGTGACGAGGGCCGGGCGTTCCTGGCGCGGATCGTGGACCGGTTCTGGGAGACGGCGGAGGGCTGAGGCCCTCCCGGACGCGCCTCACTGGGACGGGCGGGGGGGGGGGGGGGGCGGGCGCGCCCCCCCGCCGCGCGGGCGGGGCCGGGCCCCCCCCGCCGGTTCGGTCAGTACCGGACGGGCCTTCAGGACACGCGCCTAGTACAGGTTGTTGTAGATGTCCCAGCCGTAGCCGATCTTCACGCGCTTGGCGATCTTCCCGGTGCCGGTGGACGTGTAGCGGTACAGATCGCCCTTGCCGTCGACGCCGAGCAGATCGGCCTTGCCGTCACCGTTGATGTCGCCCGGTGCGGCGAACTGCTTGTAGGTGTTGTAGCCGGTGCCGATCCTGACGCGTGCCTTGAACGGCTTGGTGGCGCTGCCCGTGCCCTTGTACAGGTACAGGTTGCCCTTGGTGTCGCGGGCCACCATGTCGGCGAGGCCGTCGCCGCTGAGGTCGCCTGCGCCGACGATCTTGTTGTACGTGTTGTACCCGTAGCCGACCTTGAGCTTGGCGGCGAAGCCGCCCGAGTTGTTGCCCCGGTAGAGGTACAGGTCGCCGGCCTTGGTGCGGGCGATCAGGTCGCCCTTGCCGTCGCCGCTCAGATCGCCGGGGCCGACGAGGGTGTTGTAGACACCCCAGCCGCTGCCGACGGTCGCGCCCTCGTTGTAGAGGGTGCCGTTGTACGTCTCCAGCAGGTTGGCGTTGCCGTCGTTGGTGAGCGACGACGGGAAGCTGATGTTCGAACCCGCGAAGCCGCCGCTGTCGCTGACCTGCTGGCGGGTGCTGAGCTTGCCGTTGTTCAGCGCGTAGTACCAGTAGAGCGTGCCGCCCTTGGTGCGCGCCATCAGCTCGTTCTTGCCGAAGTCCGGGTTGCCGCCCTGGCCGACGAAGAGCGACGAGTAGTTCCAGTTGGTGTCGAGCTGGAAGCGCTTGCCGAGCGTGCCGTCCCCGGCGGAGTCGTACCCGTACAGCGTGCCGCCCGGCGTGCGGGCCATCAGGTCGGCCAGCCCGTCGCCGGTGGCGTCGTCGGTCGCGATGATCTGGTTGTACGTGTCGTAGCCGTAACCGACCTTGACACGGGCCTTGTACGGCGACGCGGCGTTTCCGGTGCCCGCGTAGTAGTACAGGTCGCCGGCGGTGGTACGGGCGTAGATGTCGCCGATCCCGTCACCGTTGACGTCGTCCGCGCCGACGATCTGGTCGTAGGAGGTCCAGCCGTAGCCCACCTTGACGCCCGCCTTGAACGGTGCGCCGGTGACGTTGCCGGTGGCCGCGTACAGGTAGATGTCGCCGGACGGCGTACGGGCGATCAGGTCGCCCCGGCCGTCGCCGGTCAGGTCGCCGGCGGCGACGACCTTGTTGTACTTCTGCCAGCCGGCGCCGGACCAGTCGGCGTAGCCGGAGGTGGACCCGCCCAGGAGCTGGTGGATCGCGAGCGTGCCCGTCGCCGACAGGGTGAGCAGCTCGGGGCTGCCGTCGCCGTTCAGGTCTCCCGGCGTGATGACGTCCTTGAGCCGCTCGTTCTGGTCACCGGGGTTCACGGTGAACTCGTACGAGCCCGTCCCGTTCGTCGGAACGAGGTAGTAGTGACCGTCGACCCCGCGGTACAGCGTGTCGGTGTAGCTGTCCCCGTCCACGTCGAAACGCGGCTTGGCGGGGACGGCCGCGGCCTTCGCGCCCTCGGCTGCCGCCGCCGGCGACTTCTTCTTCGCCGGACGCTTCGGCAGCGTCGGCGTGGGCTGTGCGTCGGCGGCGGGGACGCGGGGCTGGACAGTGCGGTGCGGCGCGGGCGCCGCGTCATCGGCCGAGGCCGGAGCGGCCAGCAGCATGCCGGCCGAGAGAACGAGCGCGGTGCAGGCAGCGATCCGCCGCGCGCGCTGTGAGCGCGCGGGAACGGCACGGCCGGGTTCCACAGAAGACAAAGCCCCCCCCAGGGGTGAAAGGTGGAACCGGGAGAAACATCTTCACAGGTGCATCACATGCAGGGTGAAGTGTTCCCGGAATGGTCACAGACTCTACAACTGTGATCCCCGGGGCTGAAGTGGTTTAGCAGTGGATCAATGTCTCGGCTTGGACACGCCACGGCCCCGTTCCCCCGGCCGCCACCTGCTCAGTTCTTGCGGTGGCCTATCAGCCGCGGCTTCGACTCCAGGTTCTCCAGACCGTGCCACGCGAGGTTCACCAGATGCGCCGCCACCTCGGCCTTCTTCGGCTTGCGGGCATTCACCCACCACTGGCCGGTCAGCGCCACCATGCCGACCAGCGCCTGGGCGTACAGCGGCGCCAGCTTCGGGTCGAAACCCCGGGCCTTGAACTCCCGGCCCAGGATGTCCTCCACCTGCGTGGCGATATCGCTGATGAGGGAGGCGAACGTGCCGGTCGACTGAGCGACCGGCGAGTCACGCACCAGGATGCGGAAACCGTCCGTATACGTCTCGATGTAGTCCAGCAGCGCGAACGCCGCCTGTTCCAGCAGCTCACGCGGGTGACCGGCGGTCAGCGCCGTGTTCACCATCTCCAGGAGCTGACGCATCTCCCGGTCCACCACGACGGCGTACAGCCCCTCCTTGCCGCCGAAGTGCTCGTAGACCACCGGCTTGGAGACCCCGGCACGCGCCGCGATCTCCTCCACCGATGTGCCCTCGAACCCCTTGTCGGCGAAGAGCGTGCGACCGATGTCCAGCAGTTGCTCGCGGCGTTCCTTCCCGGTCATCCGCACCCGCCGGGCTCGCCGGGTGGAGGGTGCACGGGTGTTCTCGCTGCTTGTGCTTCCGTCGGTCGCCACGTCGTCAATCATGCCGCGTCGGCCTCCGCCGGGTGGCGCCGGGACTCGATACGGGCGGCGTCGGGCCAGCGCACGTCGGTCGCCCAGCCCAGCTGCTCGAACCAGCGGATCAGCCGGGCACTCGAATCGATCTGCCCCTTCATCACGCCGTGCCGCGCACTCGTCGGGTCGGCGTGATGAAGGTTGTGCCAGGACTCACCGCACGACAGAACCGCCAGCCACCACACGTTCCCCGATTTGTCCCGGGACCTGAACGGACGCTTGCCCACCGCGTGGCAGATGGAGTTGATCGACCAGGTCACATGGTGCAGCAGCGCGACCCGGACCAGGGAGCCCCAGAAGAACGCCGTCGCCGCACCCCACCACGACATCGTGACCAGACCGCCGACCAGCGGCGGGATCGCCAGCGAGAGAATCGTGAAGGACAGGAAGTGCCGGGAGATCCCGCGGATCGCGGGGTCCCGGACCAGGTCGGGGGCGTACTTCTGCTGCGGCGTCCGCTCCTCGTCGAACATCCAGGCGATGTGCGCCCACCACAGCCCCTTCATCAGGGCCGGCAGCGTCTCGCCGAAACGCCACGGCGAGTGCGGGTCGCCCTCGGCGTCCGAGTAGCGGTGGTGCTTGCGGTGATCGGCCACCCAGCGCACCAGGGGACCCTCCACGGCGAGCGAACCGGCCACGGCCAAGGCGATACGGAGCGGACGCTTCGCCTTGAACGAGCCATGGGTGAAGTAGCGGTGGAAGCCGATCGTGATGCCGTGGCAGCCGATGAAATACATGGCCACCATCAGACCCAGATCGAGCCAGCTGACACCGCGGCCCCAGGCCAGCGGCACCGCCGCGACCAGGGCCACGAACGGCACGACGATGAACAGCAGAAGAGCGATCTGCTCGATGGAACGCTTGTTGTCCCCGCCGAGCGTGGCGGAGGGAGGACCGTCGGCCGCCGGAGCGGCCTCGATCACGTCGGGGCTGGTCTTCATGGGGAGTCCCCTGTGGGGTGAGACGCAACGGACAGACGGGGGCTACGCATGCGTAACCTACGGCGTCGTAAGTATGGCAGCGCGGAGGCCCGCCACAAGAGGGAGCAGCCGACCGGGCGCAGAGTGGCGGCATCCGGGGTAGGGGCAGAAGGCGTACCCCTGGGGGACCCGTCTTGAAGTGCGGACACCTTTCGGGGCGCGAACAGCACCGAAAGCACGGACACCTATCCTGGAGAGGTCGGACAGCGCGGTCCGCACTCTGCTTTCCCGGGGGTGGCGTGGCACCCGCTGCCAGCCGAGGGCCCCGGATCCCGTGCTCAACCACTGCAAGGAGCCGCACACTGTGAGCAGTGCCGACCAGACCCCTGCCGCCAGCCCCGAGCTGCGCGCCGACATCCGCCGCCTCGGCGACCTCCTGGGCGAGGCCCTCGTCCGCCAGGAGGGCCAGGAACTCCTCGACCTCGTCGAGCGGGTCCGCGCCCTGACCCGCACCGACGGTGAGGCCGCGGCCGAACTTCTCGGCGACACGGAC
The DNA here is from genome assembly GCF_042882365.1 of Streptomyces sp. NPDC058221. Taxonomy (NCBI): domain Bacteria; kingdom Bacillati; phylum Actinomycetota; class Actinomycetes; order Kitasatosporales; family Streptomycetaceae; genus Streptomyces; species Streptomyces sp. NPDC058221. The sequence continues at coordinate 15,612 of NZ_JBHVWF010000088.1, forward strand.
CTGGAGACCGCCGCGCAGCTCGTGCGCGCCTTCTCCACCTACTTCCACCTCGCCAACGTGACCGAGCAGGTCCACCGCGCCCACGAGATGCGCGACCGGCGTGCCGCCGAGGGCGGGCTCCTCGCCCGCACCGCCGACCGGCTCAAGGACGCCGACCCGGAGCACCTGCGGGCCACCGTCAAGAACCTGAACGTACGGCCCGTCTTCACCGCGCACCCCACCGAGGCCGCGCGGCGCTCCGTACTGAACAAGCTCCGCCGCATCGCCGCACTCCTGGAGACGCCGGTCATCGAGGCCGACCGGCGCCGCCAGGACATCCGGCTCGCCGAGAACATCGACCTCATCTGGCAGACCGACGAGCTCCGCGTGGTCCGCCCGGAGCCCGCAGACGAGGCCCGCAACGCCATCTACTACCTCGACGAGCTCCACGCCAACGCGGTGGGCGACGTCCTGGAGGACCTGGCCGCGGAGCTGGAGCGCGTCGGCGTCGAACTCCCCGCCGGCACCCGCCCCCTCACCTTCGGCACCTGGATCGGCGGCGACCGCGACGGCAACCCCAACGTGACGCCCGCCGTCACCTGGGAAGTGCTGATCCTCCAGCACGAGCACGGCATCACCGACGCCCTCGAACTCGTCGACCAGCTGCGCGGACTGCTCTCCAACTCCATCCGCTACACCGGAGCCACCGACGAGCTCCTCGCCTCCCTCCAGTCCGACCTGGAGGCGCTCCCGGAGATCAGCCCCCGCTACAAGCGGCTGAACGCGGAGGAGCCCTACCGGCTCAAGGCCACCTGCATCCGCCAGAAGCTCGTCAACACCCGCGAGCGCCTCGCCTCCGGCACCCCGCACCGCCCCGGCTGCGACTACCTCGGCACCGCCCAGCTCATCGCCGACCTGGCCCTCATCCAGACCTCGCTGCGCAAGCACAAGGGCGGCATCGTCGCCGACGGCCGGATGGACCGCACCATCCGTACGCTCGCCGCGTTCGGCCTGCAGCTCGCCACCATGGACGTACGCGAGCACGCCGACGCCCACCACCACGCGCTGGGCCAGCTCTTCGACCGCCTCGGCGAGGAGTCCTGGCGCTACGCCGACATGCCCCGCGACTACCGGCAGAAGCTCCTCGCCAAGGAACTCCGCTCCCGTCGCCCGCTCGCCCCGACCCCGGCCCCGCTGGACGCCGCGGGCGAGAAGACCCTCGGCGTCTTCCACACCATCAGCCAGGCCTTCGAGCGCTTCGGCCCCGAAGTCATCGAGTCCTACATCATCTCGATGTGCCAGGGCGCCGACGACGTCTTCGCCGCCGCCGTACTCGCCCGCGAAGCAGGCCTCCTGGACCTGCACGGCGGCTGGGCCAAGATCGGCATCGTCCCGCTCCTGGAGACCACCGACGAGCTCAAGGCCGCCGACGTCATCCTCGACGAGATGCTCGCCGACCCCTCCTACCGCCGCCTCGTCTCACTCCGCGGCGACGTCCAGGAGGTCATGCTCGGCTACTCCGACTCCTCCAAGTTCGGCGGCATCACCACCTCCCAGTGGGAGATCCACCGCGCCCAGCGCCGGCTCCGCGACGTCGCCCACCGCTACGGCGTACGGCTGCGTCTCTTCCACGGCCGCGGCGGCACCGTCGGCCGCGGCGGCGGCCCCTCGCACGACGCGATCCTCGCGCAGCCGTGGGGCACGCTGGAGGGCGAGATCAAGGTGACCGAGCAGGGCGAGGTCATCTCCGACAAGTACCTCATCCCGGCGCTCGCCCGGGAGAACCTGGAGCTGACCGTCGCGGCCACCCTCCAGGCCTCCGCGCTGCACACCGCACCCCGCCAGTCCGACGAGGCGCTGGCCCGCTGGGACGCGGCCATGGACACCGTCTCCGACGCCGCGCACGCCGCGTACCGCAAGCTGGTCGAGGACCCGGACCTGCCGACGTACTTCCTCGCCTCCACCCCGGTGGACCAGCTCGCCGACCTGCACCTGGGCTCGCGGCCCTCCCGCCGCCCCGGCTCGGGCGTCTCGCTCGACGGCCTGCGCGCCATCCCGTGGGTCTTCGGCTGGACCCAGTCGCGGCAGATCGTGCCCGGCTGGTACGGCGTCGGCTCCGGCCTCAAGGCCCTGCGCGAGGCCGGTCTGGACACCGTCCTGGAAGAGATGCACGAGCAGTGGCACTTCTTCCAGAACTTCCTCTCGAACGTCGAGATGACCCTGGCCAAGACCGACCTGCGCATCGCCCGGCACTACGTCGACACGCTCGTCCCCGACGAGCTCAAGCACGTCTTCGACGCCATCGAGGCCGAGCACGCGCTGACCGTGAAGGAAGTCCTCAAGGTCACCGGCAACACCGAACTGCTCGGCACCAGCCCGGTGCTCCAGCAGACCTTCGCCATCCGCGACGCCTACCTGGACCCGATCTCCTACCTCCAGGTGTCCCTGCTGGCCCGCCAGCGCCAGGCGGCCGAACGCGGCGAGGAAGCCGACCCGCTGCTCGCCCGCGCCCTGCTGCTCACCGTCAACGGTGTCGCGGCCGGACTGCGCAACACCGGCTGATCAACGCCGGCTGATCAACCCAGGCTGATCAACACGGTCGCGGGCGGGGCCCCTCACAGGGCGATGAACGTCGCCACGAGCAGGACCCCGCCCGCGATCCCGGTGCCCCAAGCGGTCCGGGTCAGCCGCAGACCGCCGCCGATCACCAGCGCCGCAAGGATCAGCGCACCGCCCAACGGCATCCACGCATGCAGGAAACCCGGCGTCCCCGTCCGCACGACCTCGAACGTGCCCGGCTTCACGACCACGGGGAACCGGTCCCCCTTCTTCGCCGCCACGGACTTCTCGACCGACACCCGGGAGCGCCCCGAGCCACCGTCGGACGGCGTGTACGGCCCCGTGCAGACCTCGCTGCCGCACCCGGTGACCGTCATCGTGCCGTGCTCACGGCCCTTGGCCAGCACGATGTGATGCGCGTCGTCCCACGAGGACAGCGCACCCGCGACGAGCAGCAACAGGACGACACAGCCCAGCGCGGCGGTACGGCCGAACTGCAGGGCACGTCGGGAGGAGTTGCGGGAGGAGCTGCGCTTCATGGGGGCCGATACTTGGCCAGCGCCCCGCACCCGGTCAAGCTGTGGCTGAAAACAGCCCAGTTACCGGAGGGTATGTCGGAATTCGTCGCAGGATTCCCTGCCGCCACGACTCAGGAGTTGTACGCGCTCTGCGCGCGCTCCAGACCCTCCGCCAACAGGCACTCCACCGAATCCGCCGCCCGGTCCACCAGGAAGGCCAGCTCCTTGCGCTCCGTGGACGAGAAGTCCTTCAGCACGAAGTCGGCAACCTGCATCCGGCCCGGCGGACGCCCGATCCCGAACCGGATCCGGTGGTACTCCGGCCCCATCGACTTCGTCATCGACTTCAGGCCGTTGTGGCCGTTGTCGCCGCCGCCCAGCTTCAGCCGCAGCGCCCCGTAATCGATGTCCAGCTCGTCATGGATCGCCACGACATGGTCGAGCGGCACCTTGTAGAAATCGCGCAGCGCCGTCACGGGACCGCCCGACAGGTTCATGTACGACATCGGCTTCGCCACCACCACCCGGCGGCTCAGCGGCCCCGGCGGACCGATCCGGCCCTCCAGCACCTGCGCCTGGGCCTTCGGCGCCCGCTTGAACTTCCCGCCGATCCGCTCCGCGAGCAGGTCGGCGACCATGAAGCCGACGTTGTGCCGGTTCGCCGCGTACTCGGGTCCGGGATTGCCCAGGCCCACGATCAGCCAGGGGTCGGTGGCATCGGACATCGCGCTGAGGTCTCCTCGCGTACGGACGGACGGACGGCGTGCGGCGGGTGGCAGACAGGCAAAACGGGGCGGCGGTCCCCGTCAGGAGATCCGCCACCCCGTCAGTCAAGCAGGTGCGACGAGGCTCAGGCCTCGGCGCCCTCGCTCTCGGCGCCCTCGGCGGTCGGCTCCTCGGCCTGCGCGGCGACGATCTGGAGCACGACGGCGTCCTCGTCACCGGCCAGCACGGAACCCGCGGGCAGCGGGATGTTCTTGGCGAGGATCGAGTCGCCGGCGTCCAGGCCCGCGATGGAGACCGTGACGGACTCCGGGATGTGGGTGGCCTCGGCCTCGACGAGCAGGGTGTTCTGCACGTACTCCAGCAGGTTGCCGCCCGGGGCCAGGTCGCCCTCGACGTGCACCGCGATCTCGACCTCGACCTTTTCGCCGCGCGTCACGGTCAGCAGGTCGACGTGCTCGATGTTGCCCTTGATGGCGTTGCGCTGCACGGCCTTCGGGATGACCAGCGCGTCCTTGCCGTCGATCTCGAGACCGATCAGGACGTTGGCCGTACGGAGCGCGAGCTGCAGCTCGTGGGCCGGCAGCGTGATGTGGACCGCTTCGGCGCCGTGGCCGTAGACGACCGCGGGAACCAGGTTGGCGCGACGGGTACGGCGGGCAGCGCCCTTGCCGAACTCGGAACGGACCGCGGCGTTGAGCTTGATCTCGGCCATGACTGCACTCCTCGTAAGGTGACAAAACTGTGAAAGGTCACCCGGCCCACGACAGGCCTGCTACGAAGAGCGCGTCGATAACGGACCGCCGTACCTATGAGTACGGCCTCCCTCGCCGAGCAACTCGCTGAGTCTACCCGGCGGGGAGGCCGCACCCAAAGTGGATCTTTGCGCCTACTGCTTCTACTGCTCCTCGAAGAGGCTCGTGACCGAGCCGTCCTCGAAGACCTCGCGCACCGCACGCGCGATCGTCGGCGCGATCGAGAGGACCGTGATCTTGTCGAGCTCCAGCTCACCCGGCGTCGGCAGGGTGTCCGTGAAGACGAACTCGCTGACCTTCGAGTTCTTCAGCCGGTCGGCGGCCGGACCCGAGAGCACACCATGCGTCGCCGTCACTATGACGTCCTCGGCACCGTGCGCGAACAGGGCGTCGGCGGCGGCACAGATCGTGCCACCCGTGTCGATCATGTCGTCGACCAGGACACAGACCCGGCCCTCGACGTTACCCACGACCTCGTGGACGCTGACCTGGTTCGGCACGTCCTTGTCACGGCGCTTGTGCACGATCGCCAGCGGCGCGTCCAGCCGGTCGCACCAGCGGTCCGCGACCCGGACGCGTCCGGCGTCCGGCGACACGATCGTCAGCTTCGAGCGGTCGACCTTCGCACCGACGTAGTCGGCGAGGATCGGCAGCGCGAAGAGGTGGTCCACCGGACCGTCGAAGAAGCCCTGGATCTGGTCGGTGTGCAGATCCACCGTGAGGATGCGGTCCGCACCCGCCGTCTTCATCAGGTCCGCGATCAGACGGGCCGAGATCGGCTCGCGGCCACGGTGCTTCTTGTCCTGGCGGGCGTAGCCGTAGAACGGCACGATCACCGTGATCGATCGGGCCGACGCGCGCTTCAGCGCGTCCAGCATGATCAGCTGCTCCATGATCCACTTGTTGATCGGAGCCGTGTGGCTCTGGATCAGGAAGCAGTCGGCGCCGCGGGCGGACTCCTGGAAACGGACGTAGATCTCACCGTTGGCGAAATCGAAGGCCTTCGTCGGCACGAGGCCCACACCCAGTTGGTGTGCAACCTCCTCGGCCAGCTCGGGGTGGGCGCGGCCGGAGAAGAACATCAGTTTCTTCTCGCCGGTCGTCTTGATCCCGGTCACAGCACAGTCTCCTCAGACGTGTTCCTGGCGCTGCACGCAGATGTCCCGATGTGCAACGAGCCAGCCGAAATGGGGTGAGCATCTATCACGGTACGCCGTGCGCGACGCACCTGATTCCGGTCAGCTTTCGCTGGAGGTGCCCTCCGCCGAGGCCTGAGCCGCCTGCGCGGCGGCACTTCCCGGACGCTTCCTGGCCACCCAACCCTCGATATTCCTTTGCTGGCCACGGGCCACGGCCAGCGAACCGGACGGCACGTCCTTGGTGATGACCGAGCCGGCCGCGGTGTAGACGCCGTCCCCGACCGTGACGGGAGCCACAAACATATTGTCCGACCCGGTACGGCAGTGCGAGCCGATCGTCGTGTGGTGCTTGTTCACGCCGTCGTAGTTCACGAAGACGCTGGCGGCACCGATATTGGTGTGATCGCCGATCGTCGCGTCGCCGACGTAGGACAGATGCGGGACCTTCGTCCCCTCGCCGATCGTGGCGTTCTTCATCTCCACGTACGTACCGGCCTTGGCCTTCGCGCCCAGCCGCGTGCCCGGCCGCAGATAGGCGAACGGGCCCACGGTGGCGCCCGGGCCGACCTCGGCCTCCTGCGCGACGGTGTTGTCCACCCGCGCACCCGCGTGCACGACGGTGTCCGTCAGCCGCGAGTTCGGCCCGACCTCGGCGTCCTCCGCGAGGTGCGTCGTGCCGAGCAGCTGCGTACCCGGGTGCACGATCGCGTCCCGCTCGTACGTCACGGTGACGTCGATCAGCGTCGATGCGGGGTCGACCACGGTCACCCCGGCGGTCATCGCCCGCTCCAGCAGCCGCTGGTTCAGCAGTCGTCGGGCCTCGGCGAGCTGCACCCGGTTGTTGATCCCGAGGATCTCCCGGTGGTCCCCGGCGACCGAGGCGCCGACCCGGTGACCCGCCTCGCGCAGGATCGACAGCACGTCGGTGAGGTACTCCTCGCCCTGGCTGTTGTCCGTACGCACCTTGCCGAGCGCGTCCGTGAGGAGCTGCCCGTCGAACGCGAACACCCCGGAGTTGATCTCCCGGATCGCACGCTGTGCTTCGGTGGCGTCCTTGTGCTCGACGATCTCGGTGACCGCTCCGGTCGCCGGGTCGCGGACGATCCGGCCGTAGCCGGTGGAGTCGGGGACCTCGGCGCTGAGCACGGTGACGGCGTTGGCGTCGGCGGTGTGCGTGGCGGCGAGCGCGGCGAGCGTCTCGCCGGAGAGTAGCGGGGTGTCGCCGCAGACGACGATCACGGTGCCCCCGACGGTCCCGCCCAGCTCGTCGAGCCCGACGCGCACCGCGTTTCCGGTGCCCTTCTGCTCGGCCTGGTAGGCGGTGCGCACCTGGGCGTCCGCGGCGGTGAGATGGGCGGTGACCTGCTCGCTCGCGTGGCCGACGACCACGACGAGGTGCTGCGGGTCCAGCTCGCGGGAGGCCGCGACGACATGTCCGACGAGCGAGCGCCCGGAGATCTCGTGCAGAACCTTGGGGGTCTTCGACTTCATGCGGGTGCCCTCACCCGCTGCGAGGACGACGACGGCTGCCGGGCGTTCGGAGCTCACGGATATGCCCTTCGGCTTCGGGTGGTGGACATCCGCAGGATACCGGGGGGTGATGAGGCGGACATGAGTGCGGGCCCCGACCGGTTCGGTCGGGGCCCGCAGTAAGGGCTCCCCCACCAGGACTTGAACCCGGACAAATAGCACCAAAAGCTACTGTGCTGCCAATTACACCATGGGGGAACGATCCGACTGAGCCGGACATTTGGGTCGGCTTGCCGGATCGGCACCCAACACTATGCCGTACCAAGCGCCTTCTACGCGACGGTAAAGCTCGGCGCACTTGGTCACGTGGATGGACACGTGGATGGCGAGGCAGCCGCGACAGGCGCTACCGGTGTTCCTGGGCGGTCTCTGCCCGAACGTGCGACGTGCTGTCCAGGTCACCCGAAAATGAGGTGCGCCCGCCCGTACGCTGGATGCCATGACCGCAACGGGGGAAGACCGGGAAGCGGCGGGCCTGACCACCCGCGGCTACTGGTGGTGGGAACGGCGACGGAGTGTCGCACTGGATGTCGGACTGGCGCTGTTCTCGGCGCTGGAGTGTGCGTTTGAAGGGGTGCAGTTCGCGGGGGACACCGGGTTGCCGGTGCCGCTGGCGGTGGTTTTCGGGTTCTTCGCGGGGTCCGTGCTGCTGGTGCGCCGGCGGTGGCCGATCGCGGTGGTGCTGGTCTCGGTCGCGACGACGCCGGCCGAGATGGGCTTCCTGATGAGCCTGGTCGGCCTGTACACGCTGGCCGCGTCCGACGTGCCGCGGCGGATCACCGTGGTGCTGATGAGCATGTCGCTCGTGGGCACGTTCATCGTCACGTACGTACGGCTGCGGCAGGGGGTCTCGGCCAGTGCCGACTTCGGTCCCGGCGACTGGTACGTCCCGATGCTGTCCCTCTTCATGGCGGTGGGGCTCACCGCGCCGTCGGTGCTGTTCGGCCTCTACATAGGGGCCAGGCGTCGGCTGATGGAGAGCCTGCGGGAGCGGGCGGACTCGCTGGAGCGGGAGCTCTCACTGCTCGCCGACCGGGCGGAGGAGCGGGCCGAGTGGGCGCGTACGGAGGAGCGGACCCGAATCGCCCGTGAGATGCACGATGTGGTCGCCCACCGGGTGAGCCTGATGGTGGTCCATGCCGCGGCGCTCCAGGCGGTGGCGCCGAAGGACCCGGCGAAGGCGGTGCGCAACGCGGCGCTGGTCGGTGACATGGGGCGGCAGGCGCTGACCGAGCTGCGCGAGATGCTCGGGGTGCTGCGCACGGGGGAGCCGATGGTGGCCCGGGTCACCAAGGTGCCGCTGACCTCGGTCGGGCGGGCGGCGGCGGTCCCGGTGGAGGACGGGCCCCGGCTGCACGAGGTGGAGACGCTGGTCGGGGAGTCGCGGGCGGCGGGGATGACGGTGGAGCTCTCGGTGGAGGGCGAGACGCGTCCGTACCCGCCGGAGGTCGAGCAGACGGCGTACCGGGTCGTTCAGGAGGCCCTGACGAACGTCCACAAGCACGCGGCCGGCGCGAAGACGTGGGTGCGGCTGGCGCACCGGGGGGCGGAGGTGGCCATGCAGGTGGAGAACGGTCCTTCGGACTCGGGCACGGCCGACGCGGGGTTGCCCAGTGGGGGCAACGGGTTGGTGGGGATGCGGGAGCGGGTGCTGGGGCTGGGCGGGGTCTTCGTCTCCGGTCCTACGGACGCGGGCGGTTTCCGGGTCTCCGCGGTGCTGCCGGACGGGGGCGGGGCCCACTCCGGCCCGTCCGGCGTTTGAGGACGGAACCGTGGCGGTGTGCGCCGGGGACTCCGCGTGACCGCGTCCGCGATGGCTGCCGGCCCCCGGGCCGGAGGGTTCCGTCCTCAATCGCCGGACGGGCTGGGGTGTGGTGCCGGCCCCCGGGCCGGAGAGTTCCGTCCTCAATCGCCGGACGGGCTGGAGCGCGGCGCCGGGCGGCCGGTCAGGCCGAGGTGAGGCGGGTCGGCTGGGTGCCGGTGACCAGGGTGGCCAGGGCCTGGTCGATGTCCGGGCCGAGGTACCAGTCCCCCGTGTGGTCCACGCTGTAGACGCGTCCCTCCGTGTCGATCGCGAGCACCGCCTGCCCGTCCCCCTCCTCGCCCAGCGGCGCGACCTCGGTCTCCAGCGCGCGTCCGAGATCGGCCAGGGTCCGGGCCAGATGCAGCCCGTGCAGGGGGTCGATCCGTACCGCTGCCGGCGCGATCTGCCGGCCGGGCGCGGTCGCGGTGATGTGCAGGCCGCCGAACTCGGCCCAGGCCTCCACGGCCGCCGGGAAGACGGCGTGCTGATGCCCGGCCGGCGAGGCGTGCGAGCGCAGCGCGTCGGCCCATTCCTCGGCCTGCCGGATGTCCCAGCGGCCGGGCTGCCACCCCGCGGCGCGCAGGGCGGCGTCGACGGCGACGGGGAAGCGGGTGGAGGTGTGGCGGTCGTGGTCCGCCGGGCCCGTTTGTCCGGGGAGGTCGTTTCGGTCGGCCATGGGAGCGCGGTCAGCCCTTCTCGGCGGTGGTCGCCGCCCCGGTCGTGGTGAGGTCGACGGGACGTACGCCGAAGTGGGCGAGCATCACCGAGCAGGAGCGACAGGGCGGTGCGTAGCTGCCGTGCATGGGGTCGCCGTCCTCACGGATGCGGCGTGCGGTGAGCCGGGCGTGCTTGAGTGCGCGGCGGGCCTCGCCGTTGGTGAGCGGCTTGCGCTGGGCGCGCTTGGAGCGGCCGGTTTCGGCGGCGGTGAGGTGCCGGGAGAGCAGTATCGCCTCGGGGCAGCGGCCGGTGAAGCGTTCCCGCTGTCCGCTGGTGAGGGTGTCGAGGAAGTCCTGGACGAGGTGGTGCAGTACGGGCGGCTGGTCGCCCTTGCCCGCGGTGCAGGTGAGTGTCTCGCCGCGTACGGACAGCGCTGCGGCCACGGCGGGCAGGATGCCGTCGCGGCGGTGGGTCAGGCGGGGCGCGTGGCTGGTTTCGGTGCTGCTCCAGCTGAGTCGTGGGTCCCCGGATGTGACGGTGTGTGCAGAGTGTGCGGTGTGCATGGTGCTGTGTCCCTCCCGTGCCCGCAGCGGCTGCTGCCGAATGTGCACGCCCCCGTGTATGCGGGTGACAGCCTGCCAAATGTGTCGGGTCGTGTGAAAGCTGGGTCGCGGAAAGGTGTGCGCGTGTCGCGCGACGGTGGCCCGGCCGTCGCTCATCCGTCACGTGACCGTGACGGTTGGTGACGGAATCGGGGCGGAAGCGGAGGGGCGGGCCTCGTTCTTGCGGCACCGCATAGGCTGTGCCTGGACCGCCCCCATGGGCAGGTCGGTCCTCATCAGCCAGACGCAGCAGGGGGCAACCGCCATGACGACAGGTCGGCTCGGGCAGCAAGCCGCGCCACCGAACGGGGCCTACGCCGGGCAGCTCGTGAACTTCCCGGATCCTGTCCGGGCGTCCCGCCACCCCAGAGGTGTGCGCATGGACGGGAACGGGTGTCCGGAGTTCGCGCCGTACGCGCGTGCTGCCGCCGAGATCGCGGAGCCTCCGCAGGGCTTCGGTATCGACGAGCTGCGGCTCACGGACTACGTGTCGGCGAACGCGGCGCTGGCGGCCAGCGGCCATGAGCTGTGGGACACGATCCCGGCGGTCGCCACTCCGCACGGCTGGACCTGGCATCACGTGCCGGGTGGCCGGCGGATGGAGCTGGTCCCGGTCGAGGTGAAGGCGCTGCTGCGGCATCACGGCGGTCTCGCGACGACGGCGGTGGACCAGAGCAAGCGGGGGACGCGTCCGCTGCAGGAGACCAGGCCAGCGCACTTCCGGCTCCCGAAGGGGGCCGTGGCCGTGAGCGAGCAGCAGGTCCAGGGGGTCGAGGAGGATCTCGGCTACCGGCTGCCGGGTGCCTACCGTTCGTTCCTGAAGGCGGCGGGCGGTTCGGCCCCGGTGGGTGCGGCGCTCGACGCGGAGCTCGGGCTCCTGGTGGACCAGCCGTTCTTCACGGTGCGCGAGGAGGCCGCCGTGAACGACCTGGTGTACGTCAACAAGTGTCTGCGGGACCATCTGACCAAGGACTACCTGGGGGTCGGTTTCGTCCAGGGCGGCATTCTCGCAGTGAAGGTCCGGGGCCAGGGCATCGGCTCGGTCTGGTTCTGTGCGTACGACGATGCGCGGGATCAGGACGGCTGGAGTGTCCAGGAGCGGGTGGACCGGCTGCTGTTGCCGTGCGGTACGGACTTCGACGCCTTCCTGCAGCGTCTCGCGGGCAATCCGCCGGAGCTGGAGACGGTCGCGAATCTGATGGTGGACGGCGGCTTCGCGCGCGCTGTCCCGGTGGAGGGGTGAGCGCGATGGTGACCTTTGCGCAGGCGCAGGAGCGCGCGGACGAGTGGGTCAACGGTGATGTCCCGGCGTACCAGCACCGTGAGGTGCGGGTGCGTGAGTTCGAGCTGGGTTTCGTGGTGTGGGCCGAGGACCGTGCCGAGGGCCCGGTCTCGGACGGGGGCCGGCAGCGGCTGGTGATCGCCCGGGACAGTGGTGAGGCGACGCTGTGGCCGGGGCTCCCGGTCGGCGAGGTGATCCGGCGGTACGAGGAGGACTACGGCGCCCCGGATGTGGCGCAGCCGGCTCCGGAGCCGCCGCAGCGCATCGATCTGAATCAGACGTCGTTCCTGTTGAGCCCGCCGGAGTGGCTCCAGGAGGCGGCGGACAAGCTCGGTATTCCGGACCGGCGGGCGGAGGGTGCCGGGGAGCAGGCGCCCGCTGCCCCGGCAGCTCCTTCGCCCATCCCTTCTCCCTCTTCTCCTTCTTCTCCGTCGGACGGGCGGGGTGCGTACGAGCCCACCGCGTATGAGGGTGTTCCGGCGTCCTCGCCGCAGCCGCCGGTCGGGGCTACGCCTTGGGCGGGGACCGATACCAACGCCGGCTCCGACGAGGGTGAGGTGGGGCTGCCGGCCACGGTGTTCGCGCCGCCGCTCTCGGGTGCGGACGACGAGGGTGAGCCGCCGCGGGTGGTGTCGGCCGATGCGCCGACGGCGCTGATGTCCGGTGGCAGCCAGCTGCCCCGGACGGCGATCGCGCCGGGTCTGGACCGTCCGGGCCCGGTCGCTCCGGGCCCCGGTGGTTCCGCCGGCCCGGACCGGTCCGGCTCGGGGGACATCTCGGAAGAGGCCACCAGCAAGGCCGCTGTGCCGCCGCGGGGTTCCCGTGGCGGGGGTTCGACGACTCCGCCGCCGCCCGGCGCCCCCGGCGTTCCGGGTGTGCCGCCGGGTGCGCCGGTGCCGCCGCCCTCGGGGCCGGGTGCGCCCGGCGCTCCGGCGGGCGGGTACATGCCGACGCAGCTCGCCCCGCAGCAGGGTCCGCCCGGTGCGCCGGCACCTCCCGGTCCGCCCGGGGCGCCGACGCCCCCCGGTCCGCCCGGTGGCAACGTGCACCAGGCCGCCACGATGTTCGCGTCCCCGTCCCCCAGCCAGGGCGGCCAGTCGGTTCCGCAGCCGCCCGGTCCGCCCGGCGTCCCGGGTGCTCCGCAGCCTCCTGGCCCGCCCGGTCCTCCCGGGTCGACGCCTCCTCCCGTCGGGGGTGCGCATCACGCGGCGACGATGCTGGCGGGTCCGGCGCAGACGGGTCCGGGCGCGCCGCAGCCTCCCGGCCCTCCCGGTCCGCCGCCTCCTCCCGGGTCGACGCCGCCGCCCGGTGGCGGTGTGCACCACGCGGCGACGATGCTGGCGGGCCCGGCGCAGACGGGTCCGTCGGCACCGCAGCCGCCCGGTCCGCCCGGTCCGCCCGGTGCACCGATGGGTGGCGCCCCCGGTCCCGTACCGCCGCCCGGTCACACTCCGCCGCCGGCGTACGGGTATCCGCAGGCGCCGGCCGGTCAGCCGACCGTGGGTCCCGGTTACCAGGCGGTGCTGCGTTACCGCGGGCCCGACGGCAGTGAGCAGCAGCTGATCCGCCGTTCGGCGCCGGGCACCCCGCACCCCGAGTGGCAGATGCTGCACGAGCTGCGGGCGATGAACGTGCCGCCGCAGCAGGTCATCGAGCTGCACACGGAGCTGGAGTCCTGCGAGCTGCCGGGCGGTTACTGCGCCCGGATGATCCGGGAGACCTGGCCGCAGGTGCGGATCACGAGCGTCGCTCCGTACGGCACCGACCACGCGAGCCGGCAGCAGGGCATGCAGCATCTGCTCACCCATCAGGGCGAGCTGCACCAGGTCGCGGACGGTCCGGCGCGTCCGGCGCCGGTCCGTGCACCGCTGCCGCAGCTGCCGCCCGCGATGCCGGTGCCTCCGGAGGCCATCGCGGAGGAACTGCTGCAGACGTTCGGTCCGCAGGGCGTGCTGCGCTTCGATCAGCGTGCGGTGTCCCGGCAGGGGGTGCCTGAGGTCGTGGCCCGGACGCTGGTGTGGGCGGGGCTGCCCGCCGACTTCGGGCCGTTCTTCTGGGCCCAGCCGGGGCAGCCGGTGGTGCCGACGCTGGCGGAACTGGCCGCGCAGCGGCAGGTGCAGGCGGCGTCCGACGCGGGGTCGTACCTCGTGATGGGTTCGGACTTCGGCCGGGCGATCTGTGTGCAGTACGGGACGGCGAACATCGTGGCCGTGCCGGTGGAGGCGGGGCCCGGCGGGCAGCCGGTGCCGCCGCAGTTCGTGAACACGGGGCTGCCGGAGTTCACCCGGTCACTGGCCCTGCTGGGCCGGATGTGGCGGCTGCGGTTCGGGCTCAACCCGGAGCAGGCCGGCCGCTGGACGGTCGACTTCCAGGCGCAGCTCGTCGCGCTGGACCCGGCGGCGCTCGCGTCGCCGGAGAGCTGGTGGTCGGTGCTGCTTGAGCAGATGTGGGACGGCCTGATCTGATCGTCGAACATCCGTAGTACGTCAGTGGGCGTGGGGGCCCCGTGGCGGCGGGGGGGGGGGGGGGTCACCCCCCCCCCACCCCCTTCGTTCCGGTGGGCTCAGCTCACTCCCCGTCCGGGTCGGCCCGCTCCAGTGCGGGCCTGCGCGGCGCGTCCGAGTCGGTCAGCAGATAGTCGGCGGCCGCGGTGTCCGTCACCAGGCTGGTGACAAGACCGGACCGCAGCACCGCTCCGATCGCCGCGGCCTTGCGCTGGCCGCCCGCGATCGCCACCACCTCGGGGATCCGGCGCAGCCGGTCCGCCTCGACCGTGATGCAACGCTCGCCGAGGTCACGGCCGACCCGACGCCCGTCCGAGTCGAAGAGGTGGGCCGACATCTCGGCGGCGACGCCGAGCGAGGCGTAGTGCTCCCGCTCCTCGTCGGACAGCATGTCGTGGACCGTGGAGATGCCGGGCTCCCAGGAGCCGATGGACACCGCCGCGACTGTCACCTTGTCGAAGTACTCGAAGGCACGGGCGATCCCGGTCTGGTGACGCAGCGCGGCGGCGGTGGCCGGGTCGGGCAACAGCATCGGCGCGTAGATGGGGTGGGCCTCGCCGCCGGAGACCTGCGCGGCCCTGCGGACCGCCTCGACCGAGCCGCGCTCGGCGGTCCCCGCGTCATACACCCCGGTGAGCTGCACGACCGTGCACGGCGGCAGCCGGTCCAGGGCGGCTGCCATGTGGATGGTCGACCGGCCCCAGGCGAGCCCGAGCACGTCGCCCTCGTTCACCAGTTCGCCGAGCAGGTCGGCCGCGACCTCGCCCAGGTTCTCCGGGTCGGCGGCGTCGTCCTGCTCCTCGGCGGGCGATTCGACCACGACCGCGTGGCGCAGCCCGTAGCGGGCGCGGAGCGCGTCGGAACGCTCGGCGTCCAGCTCGGCGGGGACCCGGATCTCGATCCGTACGAGGTCACGCTCCAGCGCCGTCTCCAGGACCCTGGCGACCTTGAAGCGGCTGACGCCGAACTCCTCCGCGATCTGGATCTTGGATTTGCCCTCGAGGTAGAAGCGGCGGGCCATGGCCGCCGCCTGCACCAGCTCCGCGGGCCCCATCCGCAGGGCGGACCGGCCCGCCGACATTGCAGACACCGCGTTCTCCTCACTGCTGTTCACGCTCTCGATACGCCGTTCATCCTGTCAGATACGGCGATCCTTGATCGGTCCCGTCGGACCGCGTTCATCTGCCCTTGGCCGGGTCGACCGGCAATCGGGGGCCGGAGCGGCTGCCTGCTCCGTCACCCGGGTCAGTGGCCGCACCACTGCGCCGAGGAGATCGCCCCGTCGGCCTTGGTGCGCAGCGCCCGTACCGCCGCGGCCGGGTCCTTGGCCCCGTACACCGCGGAGCCCGCGACGAAGACGTCGGCGCCCGCGTCGGCGCACCGCTCGATCGTGGACTCGGAGACCCCGCCGTCGACCTGGAGCCACAGTTCGAGACCGTGCCGGGAGATCAGCTCACGGGTGCGGCGGATCTTCGGCAGCATGATGTCCAGGAAGGACTGGCCCCCGAAGCCCGGCTCCACGGTCATGATCAGCAGCATGTCGAGCTCGGGGAGCAGGTCCTCGTACGGCTCGATGGGCGTCGCCGGCTTGAGCGCCATGGACGCGCGGGCGCCCTTGGCCCGGATCTCCCGCGCCAGCCGCACGGGGGCGGCGGCGGCCTCCGCGTGGAAGGTGACGGATCCCGCCCCTGCCTCGACGTACTGCGGGGCCCAGCGGTCCGCGTCCTCGATCATCAGATGGCAGTCCAGCGGCGTGGCCGTGGCCCGGCTGAGCGCTTCCACGATCGGAACGCCGAGGGTCAGATTGGGCACGAAGTGGTTGTCCATGACATCGACATGGAGCCAGTCGGCGCCTTCGACGGCCTGCGCCTCCTCGGCGAGACGTGCGAAGTCGGCGGAGAGAATACTGGGGTTGATCTGGGCCATGGGCCAAGCCTGCCATGTTCTGCGGCACTTCCCCGCTTCGGTGCGCCCCAAAGCCTCACGGGATCATTACGGTTCGCACATTCCCGGCGTTTTCGCCCCCGGTCCGGGGGCGGCCGGTGTGTTCAGCCGGTACGCCGCAGCACGGCGAGGTACATCGCGTCCGTGCCGTGCAGATGCGGCCAGAGCTGGACGTCCGGTCCGTCGCCCAGGGCGGGCACCCCGGGCATCAGCGGACGGGCGTCGACCCACTCGGCCTCGACCGGTGCACCGCCGCGACCCTTGAGCACGTCCTCGACGACCACCCGGGTCTCCGCGAGGTGCGGGGAACAGGTCGCGTATCCGACGACGCCGCCGATCCGTACGGCCTTCAGTGCCTCGCGCAGCAGACCGCGCTGGAGCGGCGCGAAGCTCTCCAGGTCCTCCTTGCGGCGTCGCCAGCGGGATTCCGGCCGGCGGCGCAGCGCGCCGAGGCCCGAGCACGGGACGTCCATCAGGATCCGGTCGAAGGAGCCGGGCTGCCACGGCGGGCGGGTGCCGTCGGCGGTGATCACCTGGTAGGGGCCCGGGTTGCCGGCGAGGGCGCGCTCGACGAGGCGGGCCCGGTGCGGCAGCTTCTCGGCAGCGAGCAGTGCGGCGCCGCGTCCGGCCGCGAGGGCGGCCAGCAGGGCGGCCTTCCCGCCGGGGCCCGCGCAGCCGTCGAGCCAGCGGCTGTCGCTGCCCTCCAGCGGTGCGTTGGCGAGCGCGGCGGCGACGAGCTGGCTGCCCTCGTCCTGGACGCCGGCCCGGCTCTCCTGCACGGCGGTCAGTGCGCCGGGCTCGCCGCCCTCGGCCATCCGCACGGCGTACGGGGACCAGCGGCCCGGGAGTCCGTTCTCCTCGCCGAGTGTCTCCAGCAGCTCGTCGGTGGTCGAGCGGCCGGGCCGGGCGACGAGGGTGACCTCGGGCCGTTCGTTGTCGGCCTCCAGCAGGTCCTCGATGCCTGCGCGGCCGCCGCCCAGCGCGTCCCAGAGCGCGGAGACGATCCACCGGGGGTGCGAGTGCACGACGGCGAGGTGGTCCTCCGCGTCGTCCTCGTAGGAGGGCGCGACCCGTGCCACCCACCCTTCGAGGTCGTCCGCCGACACCTTGCGCAGCACGGCGTTGACGAATTTGGCGCGCCCCTCACCGAGCACCAGCCGGGCCAGCTCCACACTGGCGGAGACCGCCGCGTGCGTCGGGATACGAGTGCCGAGCAGCTGGTGCACGCCCATGTTCAGCACGTCCAGGACGGGAGGGTCGACCTCCCGCAGCGGGCGGTCGATGCAGGCGGCGACGATCGCGTCGTAAGTGCCCTGCCGACGCAGCGTCCCGTAGACCAGCTCGGTCGCCAGCGCCGCGTCGCGGTTGTCGAAGTCGCCCTTGGCGCGGGCCTTCTTCAGCAGCGGGGGAAGAGCGAGGTTGGCGTAGGCGTCGCGCTCGTCGACGGCCCTGAGCGCCTCGAAGGCGAGGAACCGGACGGGGTCCTTCTGCGGGCGGCGGTGCGGTGTGGCGGGACGGCGACGTGGCTGGTCGTTCACGTGAAAGGTGCTCCGCTGATGGTGAGAGGGCGAACCTCCCCAGCCTACGTCCCCGCCCAGGCCCGGACGGCCCTCAGATGCCGACGAGCTCGCCGGGAACGATGCGTACCCCGCGCGCCCAGTCCGCGGCGCGCATCGGCTTCTTGCCCTGCGGCTGGACCCAGAGCAGCTCGACGGCGTGCGATCCGGTGCCCACGTACACGTTGTTCTTGGCCGCCGACAGCTCACCGGGTGCCAGATCGGTCCGGTCCAGGACGGGCACGGCCTGGACGAGCTTGAGCCGTTCCCCGCGGAAGAGGGTCCAGGCACCGGGAGCGGGGGTGCAGCCGCGGACCACCCGGTCGACGCGCAGGGCGGGCGCCGACCACTCGACCCGGGCGTCCTCCACGGTGATCTTCGGTGCGAGCGCGACCCCTTCGTCGGGCTGCGGAACCGCGTGCAGGGTGCCGTCCTCGATGCCGTCCATGGTCGCGGCGAGCAGCCCGGCACCGGCGAACGCCAGCCGGGTCAGCAGATCGCCGCTGGTGTCTGTGGGCCGGACCTCCTCGGTGAGGACGCCGTACACGGGCCCGGAGTCGAGTCCCTCCTCGATCAGGAAGGTGGAGGCACCGGTGACCTCGTCGCCCGCCATCACCGCGTGCTGCACGGGGGCGGCGCCGCGCCAGGCGGGAAGCAGCGAGAAGTGCAGGTTGACCCAGCCGCGGGCGGGCACGTCGAGTGCGGTCCTGGGCAGCAGCGCCCCGTAGGCGACGACCGGGCAGCAGTCGGGCGCGATCTCCCGCAGCCGCGCCAGGAAGTCCTCGTCCCGTGGCCTGGCCGGCTTGAGCACCTCGATCCCGGCCTCTTCGGCCCGCTCGGCGACGGGACTGGCCACCAGACGGCGGCCGCGCCCCGCCGGCGCGTCGGGCCGGGTCACAACGGCGGCTACCTCGTGCCGGCCGGAGGCGATCAGGGCGTCCAGTGCGGGTACGGCTACCTCGGGGGTGCCTGCGAAGACGAGCTTCATGGGTGGCTGACTGCCTCTCAGGCCGAAACGTTACGGTGACGAGCAACGCACAAGTCTATGGGCCCGGCGGCCCGTGCCGGCCCAGGGGGCGTACGCACCGTTGCGCGCCCCTCGCACGTGCGGATACGCCCCCGGAGCGTGACCAGATCCCCGGGTGAGGCGTTGGTCAAGAGAGATTGACCGAAGCGAGCCGCCACGGTGCGGCCCGATCCCTTTCAACGCCGGTTCGAGAGGCTTCTTCATGGCCGACCACGCAACCCACGACGCCCAAGCGCGGGCCAGCCTGCATCTTCTGGTGCGGGACATCGAGCGGGTCCGGCGGCAGGTGGACGCGCTGCGCACGCTCACCGCCCAACTGGGCAACGTCTACCGTCCGCGCCGCTCCGGCCCGTCCGCAGGCTTCGTCGTCTACGGCAGGGCCCCGGCCCCCACCGTCAGGCTGGCGCAGGAACTGCGGGACAGCGTCGAGACCCTGGTGACGGCGGCAGTGGACTTCGATCGTTCACTGGGCTTCTCCTGGGACGCGGTGGGCTCCGCGCTCGGAGTCACCAAACAGGCTGTCCACCGCCGCTACGGCGCACGGCGCGCCACTCCCCAGCCCCTGCCGGCCGAGGCCGCGGAGCCCTTGGCGCAGCGGCCGGTGCCGGTGGTGCCGGGGTCCGCCGCTCCGGCGCTGCCCTCCGTGCCTGCCGCACGATCGATGCCGCCACAGCCGTCGCCAGAGCGTCCGCCGTCGCGCGAGGATCTGCGCCCGGGCGCCTTCCCGGGACCGCGCAACGGCTGACGCTCCCGGGGTGCGGGGGCCTGGGGTTCGGGTTTTTTGTCCTCAATCGCCGGACGGGCTTGATGTGCGGGTGCCCCCGCAGGGTGCGCCTGTCCGGTGGGTGGGGGGCGGTGCCCCTCCGGGGCGTCTCCTCAAAAATGGCGTGTTCACCCGGGTCCGAGAGGGACCCGGGTCGTACGCCATTTCCT
>NZ_JBHVWF010000089.1:0-24692 GCF_042882365.1 Streptomyces sp. NPDC058221
GTCGTACGGGATGGCGAGGTAGCCGTTGAGGGACCGCCTGCTGCCGTCCTTCGCGGTGCTGGTGATGTCCACCGGGCCCATGTCCGCGATTCCGCGTTCGCGCATGTCGGCCCGGTTCATGAAGACCAGCGTGCGCAGGTTCTTGACGCCTCGGTAGCGGTCGTTGTCCGAGTAGATCGTGGTGTTCCACTGGTCGTGGGAGCGCATCGTGCCGAGTGCCAGCGTGCCGGCTGCGGGAATGACGTCGGGCAGGGCCGCGGCGGAGAACTCGGCGCGTCCGGACGGCGTGAGGAAGACCAGTTCGCGGGCGGGCTGCATGATGCGGAAGCCGAGAGGCAGGCGCACCCGCCGGTTGAAGTCCTCGAAGCCGTCGAGCGCCTTGGCCATGGTGTCCCGGATGCGGTCGTAGTCCTCGATGTACCACTCCCAGGGCGTGGCGCTGTCGGGGAGGGTCGCGCGCGCCATCCCGGCGACGATGGCCGGTTCGGAGAGCAGGTGCGGTGAGGCGGGGCGCTTCATGCCGACCGACATGTGGACCATGCTCATCGAGTCCTCGACGGACGTGCTCTGGATGCCCTTGCGCTGATGGTCCTTCTCGGTCCGGCCGAGGCAGGGGAGGATGAGGGCTCGCCGGCCGTGGACGACGTGGCTGCGGTTCAGCTTGGTACTCACCTGCACGGTCAGGTCGCAGGAGCGCAGGGCCGCGCAGGTGTAGGGGGTGTCCGGTGCGGCGAGGGCGAAGTTGCCGCCCATGGCGACGAAGACCTTCACGTCACCGCTGTGCATCGCCGGGATGGTGCGGACGGTGTCCAGGCCGTGCTCACGGGGCGGGTCGATGTCGCAGGCCTCGGCGAGACGGTCGAGGAACGCGTCGGTGGGACGGTGATCGATCCCGCAGGTGCGATTCCCCTGGACGTTGCTGTGCCCCCGCACGGGGGAGGGGCCGGCGCCCTCGCGCCCCAGATTGCCGCGCAGCAGGAGGAGGTTGACGATCTCCCGGACGGTGTCGACGCCGTGTTCGTGCTGGGTCAGCCCCAGACACCAGCTGATGATGCTGCGGTCGGCCTCGCCGTACACGCGCGCGGCCTTCAGGATGTCGGCGCGGCTCAGCCCGGACTGGTTCTCGATCTCGCTCCACGGCGTGGCCTCGCACAGGGTGCGGTATCCCTCGAAGCCGGTGGTGTGGCGGTCGATGAACTCCCGGTCCAGCGCCTTGGGGTCGGACGCGGACTGCTCCAGGACCGCCTTCGCCATGCCACGCAGGAGAGCCATGTCGCCGCCGATGCGGGGCTGCAGGTTCAGGGTGCTGGTCCGGGTCGCCCTGAAGAGGGCCATGTCCGTGAAGTCGTGGGGCACGATGGTGCGGGTGGCGGCGGCCTCCACCATCGGGTTGACGTGCACGATCTGGGCGCCGCGGCGGTAGGCCTCGGCCAGTGCGGTGAGCATTCTGGGCGCGTTGGATGCGGCGTTGACCCCCAGGATGAACAGGGCGTCCGCGCTCTCCCAGTCCTGGAGGTCGACGGTTCCCTTGCCCGTGCCGAGCGAGGCGTGCAGAGCGCGTCCGCTGGCCTCGTGACACATGTTGGAGCAGTCCGGCAGGTTGTTCGTGCCCAGCTCACGGGCCATGAGCTGGTAGAGGAACGTGGCCTCGTTGCCGAGCCGGCCCGAGGTGTAGAACGAGGCCTGATGGGGATCGTCCAGCCCGCGCAGGGCACTGCCGACGACCTCGAAGGCGTCCTTCCAGCTGATCGGGACGTAGTGGTCCGTCCCGGGGTCGTAGACCATCGGTTCGGTGAGCCGGCCCTGGTTCTCCAGGTCGTAGTCGCTCCACTCGGAAAGCTCGGTCACCGAGTGGGCGGCGAAGAACTCGCGCCCGACCCGCTTGCGGGTCATTTCCCAGGTGACGTGCTTGATCCCGTTCTCGCAGATGTCCAGATGCAGCCCCTTGGTGTCGTCGGGCCAGGCGCATCCCGGGCAGTCGAATCCGCCGTTCTCATGGTTCATCCGCATGATCGCCCGCGGGCCGTCCACGAGCGCGCCCTCGCGCACCAGCAACTGGCTCACACTCTTCGCCGCGCCCCAGCCTGCGGCCGGATGGCGGTAGGGGCGAAACTCCGGCCCCGCTTCGGGGGCGGGGCCCGTTCCGGGCTCCGGGCGTTCCGGGTCGTCACTGTGGGCGCTCACGACTGTTGACCTTCCGCCATTCGGGCAAAGGGGTGCAGATTGGTGACACCAGGCAAAATATGTCCGTCTGAAAGGGGGCGCCACCCGACGCCGTGCCCGCTGCCGGCCCCGGGTGTTCCGCCGGGCTGCCGCCTGGTTCAGGCGCGGATAGCCTGAAACGGTCTCCGGAGGTCCCCATGAGTAATCGGCTGGTGCTTTCCGCTGTTCCCCGGCTTGCCGGCGCGGCGGCCGTCGGAGCGGCGGCCGGTTCGGTCGTGGGGGTCCTGACCAGTGCACAGCTGGGCGTCCTCGCCGCGATCGCGACGGCGGAGACGGCCTTCGTCGTGGCGGGGTGGATCGCCCTGTGGCCCATGAACGCCGCAGCCACCCATCACAACGCCCGGCGCGAGGAGTTCCGGCCCGTCATCGAGGAGCTCGCGGTCGTCGGGTCCGCCGTGTCCGGCCTGGTCGGCATCGTGGCGCTGCTCCTGGTGGGCGACTCGGATCTGAGCCATGCCGCGGCTGCCACGGCACTCTGCGGAGTGTTCATGGCGTGGGCTGCACTGCACCTGATGTACACGACCCGGTACGCGTACATCTATTACCAGCCGCCGGAGGGCGGGATCGACTTCAACACCGACGACCCGCCGCGGTACAGCGACTTCCTCTACTTCAGCTACAACCTCGGCATGACCTACCAGGTCTCCGACACCGACGTCTCCAGTTCCCGGATCCGCGCGGTCGCCCTCCGGCACTGCCTGCTGTCGTACGTCTTCGGCGCCAGCATCCTGGCCACGACCATCAACCTCGTGGCCGGAATCGTCACGGGCTGACCCGCACCGGCCGCCGGAGCTCCGGCATTCACGGGGTCCGGGAGAACGCGCTCCCGGGCCTCGCCTCAACGTCTGCGTGAACCGCCACGCCCCCATCCGCTGCCGATGCCGCCCACGTGCAGGGCCAGGGCCGTGAGGCCGAGCAGCATCACGTTCACGGAGGAGAAGGCGTCGTTCGTCGCGATGTCGGCGGCGTTGATCAGGAAGGCGATGAAGAAGAGTACGGCTGCGACGATTCCCAGCATGGTCGGGGCTCCTTTTCGATGGGGTGAAGTGTGGGTGAAGCCCGTGTGCCCGCGTACGACACGCCCATACGTCATCAACACGGTTGATGCGGCGGAGCGTTGGCGGAGCTCGCCGTGCATCGGGCAACGGATGACGGGCCCGACCAATCCTTTTCGCCGACGGCGCCGAATACCCGGCATCAGCGACCGAACGCGGTTCCGGTTCCGCACGGGGACCGCCGGAAGGGGATGCGTCTTCGTGACAGCCCGCCGTTCAACCCGTCTCACCGCTCTGCTTGTCGTGCCCGCCGCACTCACCCTCGGCGCGGCCGTTCCTGCCATGGCGCACGACAGCCATGCCACCGGCAGCACCACGAAAGCGGCCGACGGCGATACGTACCAGATCGACCTGGAGCAGTTGAACGACTCCGGGGCGCACGGCACGGCCATGGTGAGCGTGGAGGGGGACAAGCTCACCGTGAAGATCGAGGCCGAGGGGCTCGTGCCCGGTCAGCCGCACGCCCAGCACATCCACGGCTCGACCGACGGCCACGACTTCCGCTGCCCGGACAGGAGCGCGGACAAGAACGGTGACGGCATCATCACCACGGCCGAGGGCCTGCCGATGTACGGGGACATCAACATCTCCCTGACGACCAAGGGCGATACGTCCAAGGACAGTGGTCTCGCCGTCGACCGGATGCCCGTCGCCGGCAAGGACGGCAAGCTGAGCTACTCGCGGACTATCACCGTCTCGCAGGCCGTTGCCGAGCACATCAAGGACCTGCACGTCGTCCAGCACGGCATCGACCCGAACGGCAACGCCACGTACGACTTCGGCAAGGGCAAGAGCGAACTCGACCCGAAGCTGCCCCAGGAGGCAACGGCTCCGGCGAGCTGCGGCATGGTCAAGGGCGCTGCCGTCGGCTCCATGCCCGCGGGCGGTGTCGAGACCGGCACCGGAACCACCGAAGGCGTGGAGTCACCGGGGCTGCTCGCAGCCGGAGGCGCGGCCGTCCTGGCGGCCGGCGGGCTGTTCGTGGTGCGGCGCCGGACCCGGGCGGCGGACGTCCGGCACGACGGCTGAGACATTCCGCACCGAAGGATTCCGATGCCCCGTAACGGCCGGAATCAGGGACGGATTCACCGACGGACTCAGGAACAGGTGAAGCGATGAAGGCACAGCGGACGGGTGACGAAGGCGGGCACCGCACGGTGTCCCGGCGGCGCGACGTCCTGCTCGTCGCCCTGGCCGCTGCTCTGCTCCTGACGGGCGGGCTGCTGCTGGCTGTGGGAACAGGCCGGCAGCAGCCCGCTCCGCCCCCTGCCGCCGACAAGGGGGCCACCGCGCAGCCCCGGGCGCGGCAGGGAACAGCCAGTGCGACGCCGTCCGGTGAGCCGCACGCAGCGGCGCTGCCCGCCTCCCGGCCCGTCAGGATCTCGATCCCCTCCCTCAAGGTGACCTCCACCCTGGAGGAACTCGGGCTCGGGAAGGACCGTGCCATGCAGACCCCTCGGGACCCTGCCAGGGCCGGCTGGTACCGGCCGGGAGCCACGCCCGGAGCGGTGGGCCCCGCCGTGATCGCGGGACATGTCACCTGGAACGGCGCCCCGGGGGTGTTCTTCGGGCTCGGCCGGCTCGGCCCGGGCGACCGGATCAGCGTCGCGCGCGCGGACGGACGCACCGCCGAATTCACCGTGGACCGGACCGCCCGCTATCCCAAGGACCGGTTCCCCACCGTCGAGGTCTACCGCAACCTCGACCACGCCGGGCTGCGCCTGATCACCTGCGGCGGCGACTACTCCAGGAACGACAGCCGTTACGCCGACAACGTGGTCGTGTACGCCACGCTCACCGGCAGCCACAGCTAGCCTCCTTCACTTTCCCCAGCCGCCCCCGACCGCCCTGCTGGACAGGTACGAGTCGCGCAGCGCCGCGCGCAGGCCGGGAACGATGGCGTCGTAGTGCGCGGCGAGCTTCTTGAGCGCCGGGGCGTGCTCGCGGCGCTCCTTCCCGGTGAACACGCTCGTCACCTCGGCCTCCGCCGCGAACACGGCCATGGTCAGTTCGTCCACCGGGATCTGCGCCGGGTCTCCGCCTCCCAGTACGGCGTTCCGTACCTTCTTCTGCAATGCGCCGACCTGGGCCGGGTCGTCGACGACCACCCGGTCGACGGCGAGCAGGCCCAGCCGCTTCTCGTGGTGGACCGTGATCGCACCCGTCCCGGCAAGCTGCTCACGGACGGGCTCTTCGGCCGTATGGGCCTTGTTGTGCACGAACTGGAGCCAGCGCTTCGGCTTCTCCGTGGGCAGATCGCGCCACACCTCGGCCAGGAAGGGATCGCCCGGCGGCTTGGCGGAGCGTCGCGCGACCTTCCGTCCTTCGGTGCCGAGCAGCCCGCCGAGGGCCAGCTCGGTCAGCGCCCCGGCACGCAGCAGCTGGCCGCGCCCCTGGAGGTTGGTGAGCTCGAACTTCCCTTTGTCCACGGTGTAGCAGAGCAGATACAGGCTCTGGGGCAGTGACTGACGCATCGCTCTTCCTCTGCGTTCTCTCGATGGCGACGGTGGTGGCCGGGCCGGTTGTGGCAGGGGCGTACGGTCCGGCCCCTCAGACGGATCCGGTGGGCGGCTTCGCGGCCAGTGCCTTGAGCCGGCGGCCGGAGCGCCGGGCCGCCCAGAGGACCACCAGGAAGGCGAGGGCGAGCAGCGGGTATCCCATGGCGATCCTTGCGACGGCCAGCCAGCCGGTGCGGTCGCCGTCGTAGAGCCACTGCTGGACGACGAACCGGGCGGCGAAGACGCCCACGAGCGCGAGCGTGGCGATGTCGTAGTAGTGCCGCGAGGGCTTGTCCTTGAGCCAGGCCGTTCCGGTGCCGTTGAGCGCGCCCCAGACGATGCCGGCCAGCGGCCGGCGCACGAGGACCGACAGCAGGAAGAGCACGCCGAGGGCGAGGTTGCTCCAGATGCCCGTCAGGAAGAAGCCCTTGGCCGATCCGGTCTTCCAGGAGACGAACGCTGCGACCGCGACGCCGAACAGGCCGGAGAGCGCGGGCTGGAGCGGCTCCTTGCGCACCAGACGCAGTACGGATATCGCCAGCCCGACACCGAAGGCGGTGCCGATGGCGGCCGCGAGGCCGAAGGAGGCGTTGGCGATGACGAAGGCCACGATGGGCAGCGCCGTGTACACCAGGCCTGTCGTGCCGCCCATCTGCTCCAGTGGTGTCTGCTTCGGCCCGTTCCCGGACTTCGTGCCCGGGGCGTGCGGTTCGGGGGCCAGGGGGGTGGTGCGTACGGGTTCGGTCATTCGGGATCAACTCCCCAGGTGGCGGGCGAGAAAATGGTCGGCAGCGTGGAACATGTCGATGTTGTTCTCCGGGTTCACGAAGCCATGGCCCTCGTTGTCCTTGACCATGTACTCGACCTCGACGCCGCGGGCGCGGAGCGCGTCCACGATCTGGTCGGACTCGGCCCTGACGACGCGGACGTCGTTGCCGCCCTGGACCACCATCAGCGGCGTGCGGATCCGGTCCACCCGGCTGATCGGCGAGCGGGCCAGCAAGTCCGCCTCCTGCTGCGGGTCGTCGGGGTTGCCGGCGTAGAGGTACCAGTTGTTGACCAGTTGCGGCTTCGCGAAATCCGGCACGGTCCGCAGGAAGGTCACGAGGTTCGAGATGCCGCAGAAGTCGATCGCGGCGGCGAAGACGTCAGGGGTGAAGGTGACGCCGACGAGGGAGGCGTAACCGCCGTAGGACCCGCCGAAGATCGCGACGCGGTCCCGGTCGGCACAGCCCTCGTCGACGGCCCACTCCACGGCGTCGATGAGGTCGTCGTGCATCTTCCCGGCCAGTTCCCCGATGCCGGCCTTGAGGAACGCCTTGCCGTAGCCTGCCGAACCGCGGAAATTGACCTGCAGCACCGCGTAGCCGCGATTGGCGAACAGCTGCGCGATGGGGGCGAAGCCCCAGCTGTCGCGGTGCCACGGTCCGCCGTGGACCAGCAGCACCAGGGGGAGCGCGGTCGGCGCGACTCCCACGGGCAGGGTCAGGTACGAGGGCAGGGCCAGGCCGTCACGTGCGGTGATGGTGACCGGTTCCATGGGGGCGAGCGTGTCGGGATCCAGGTGCGGGAACGGGCGGAACAGCAGCCGGCTCTGTCCGGTGACGTGGTCGTAGTAGTACGTGGCACCGGGGTCGCGGTGGTGGGTGAAGGTGACGACCCAGCGCTGTCCGCTGTCGTCCGAGGACAGGGCGGAGACATCGCCGTCGGACAGCTTCTCCAGGTTCTCCAGCACCGACGCGAAGTGCGGGTCCAAGGGGTGGATCACCTGCCGCTCCCCGAGGTAGCGCACGCCGATCAGCTCGCCCGTGCGCCGGTTGTGGATGAGCGGCGACGGCAGGCCGGGGAAGACGGTACAACGTGTGTCGAGGTCGAAGCGCGGGTGGCTGTCGACCGGGGTCTCCTCGCCCGTGGCCAGATCGAGCCGGACCAGCACGGTCCTGTCGGTGTCCCGGTTGGAGCCGAGCCACACTCCGGTCCCGTCCGGTGTGAGCTGGAACGGCGTGATGCCCAGCGGGTAGTCGGTGCCGTCGAACGTGGTGACCGGGCGGGTGCTCCCGGTCCCGACGTCCCACTGCTTCAGCTCGATACGTCCGTCGGCCGTCCAGATCTGGGCGTACAGATCGCCGCCGGGCGTGTGCATCCAGCCGGCGACATGCCCCGGGTTCTCGGCCAGCATCGTCAGCTCACCGCTCGCGATGTCGCCCTCGTAGAGGTCGAACTCGACCGGGTTCCTGTGGTTCAGGTGCAGCAGCGCCTTGCCCGGCCGCTCCACGCTCATCCGGAATCCCACGACCGTGGCCCCGGGGAAGGGCGTGAGGTCGACTGCGCCGGCGTCCGGGTTGTCCAGGTCGACGCGGTGGACGTGCCACCTCTCGTCGCCGTCACCGTCCTGCTCGTACAGCAGCCACCGCGGGTCGCCGGTCCAGTGGAAGGTGTGCACACTGCGGTTGTCGTCGGCGGTGACACAGCGGGCCTGCGCCTGCGGACCGACGCTCTCCACCCATACGTTCAGCCGCCCCCGCCACGGCGCCAGGTAGGCGATTCTGGTGCCGTCGGGCGAGATGGACGCGCCGGCGCGGACGGGCGCGCCGAAGAGTTCCTCGACGGTGAGGTGCGGGACCTTGTGGGAATCAGTCGACATATCGACACTCCTTCGGGAGTGATCCGGGTCCGGATGGTGCGTTGTCTCGGTGCGTTTCTCGGTGTGTCCGGTGCTCTCAGGTGACGGGATCGCCGACGGCTCCGCCCGTGGCCGTGCGGATCGCGTGGGCGTAGCGCCGGGCGATGGCCTTCACGTCCTCGAACTCGGGGATGTCCGTTCCGGTGAGGAGGGCGGCCCCGATGTACTCGTCCAGCACCCGCACGACCGCGGCGGCGGCCGCCGCGTGCATGCGGACCTCCAGGTCGTCGGCCGGGCGCTCCAGCCGGTCGCCGATGATCACGCACAGCTCCTGCTCCGTCTGGTCGCAGGCCATCAGCCATGCCGTGCGGAGCGCGGGCTCGGTGTCGGCGAGCCGGATCATCTTCATGGCGAGCATCTCGTCGGCCAGGCTGACAGGCGGCGCCTCGTGCCGGAGCCTGGTCAGCTCCGTGGTCAGGTGCTCCTCCAGAGAGCTCCGCCGGGGCCAGCGGCGCAGCACACTCAGAAGGGTGACCACGCCCTGCATGACGATCGGCTCGGCGCAGCTCTCCTTGCTGCGGAAGTGACGCCAGATGGTGCGCGTGGAGAGGCCCACGGCCTCGGCGATCTGATCACCGCTGGTGCCAGCCACCCCCTGCTCCCAGAACAGGCGCGCCGCCTCCCGGGAGATCTCCAGCCGCAGTCGCAGCCGTCGCTTCTCGCTCATCCCCCCGGTGCCGGGCTGCGTCGCCGTCATGCGTCTCATCACCCTCCATCGCGCGTCCTTGAGCGACATCATGTCACTTAGTGACACGCGTGGCGAGTGTGCGGAGCCGAAGAGTCTTGCTTCCGGGGCGATCGAGAGGGTGTGGCAGCCGCTTGGCCAGCGGATATACATGCGCGCTTCATCTCGGCAATTCATTCTTGCCGGACGCCCGGCGGCGCGTTGATGCGCGGCGGCGAGGGTGTACGGAAGCGTTCACGGGTGTTCATGAGGGTGTCGAGGAGGTGGTCATGCGGTTGCGGGACGTGAGGGAAGCCGCACCTCGGACCCATCGCCTCTGCGGGCTCTTCTGTCACGGCGAAAGTCGGCCACTTTGTCATCCCGCAGGACGTTCTGCCTGCCGGGTGCCGAGATGCTGCCGCTGTCCGTCAATCGTTGGATCATGCGCGGCGCGAGCGAGGCGGTACGGCGGATCGCCGTCGGTATCGGGGCCTGTGCGGCGCTGCTGTGACAGCCGCGCCGCACCTGCGACTCCGTCCGGGCCCGGTATCGATTTTCGGACGAAACGATAAATCTCCCGTTTCGGACGGTGCCTCACCGGCCGATATTGTCCCGGAAGGCCTGGTTCATTGCTTGGTGGGGCTGAGCACACCGCTCACGTTCAGGACTTCGTGGCACGCCTGCGCCCGGCGCCCGGTGGCCGGTGTGCCCGGCTTCGCGCAGGTCACGTTGACGGTCACGGTGTCGTTCTCAGTGATCTTGATAGGGGTGACCCAGTGATAGTCCTGGTTGCGGAAGGTCTCCAGCGCGATCGTGGTGATCTTGCTGTCGCCGAACGTGATCGTCAGCACCCCTTCGTCGCCCTGGAAGTTGGCGACGACGATGTCCGTGATCCCGAAGACCTGGTCCTTGGGCACCTTGTAGGTACCGGCGTTGGACGCACCACCGGATGTCTTGACATCGATGGTCCTCGAACTCTGCTGGCCGCCGCCGGCCGTGGTGCCGTCGCCGCCGCCCGTTCCCGCCGTGGCTCCGGGGCTCGCTCCGGGCTTCGCGCCCTTGTCCCCGCCGGACCCGCCGCCGGAACCTGTGCCCGGAGACTCGGCGCCCGGCGTGCCGCCCGGCGTGGGCCGCGCCTGGACCTCCTTGGTCGCGGCCTCCTTCGCGGCGCTCTGCACCGCCGGACGGACCAGGGTGAACCAGGCGAGCAACAGCGCCAGCAGTGCGGCGAGCACCGCGAGCAGCCACTTCGGGAAGACCGGGATCTGGACGAACTCCGCGTTGAGCGGTGCCCGGACAGCCGTCTCGTCCGGCTGTGCCTCCGTCTGCTCGCCGGACTCGGCGGCGTCCACGGTGAACGGCCACACGACCGGCGAGCCGAACCACACCGGCTTGCCGGTGCGCACCCGCAGCCGGACCTCCGCCGATTCGCCCGGCTCCAGCTTCGGTTTCGCCGGGCTGAAGGTGAACCGCAGCTCCTCACCCGGCTGGCCGGGCGTGAAGTCCAGCTGGGCCGGGGAGTTGCCCCGGTTGCGCACCGCCAGCCGGTACCGGCCGCGCAGCCAGCCGCGCCGGCGGCGCGGGGCCAGCTCGGTGTGCAGTTCGTGGAACTCCTCCACATGCACGGTGGTTTCGGGGACCCGCACCGACTCCGGGTGCTCGGCCGGCAGCACCCGCACTCCGAGGGGTGTATCACCCGGCCGGGTCTCCGGCGAACGCGGCGGCTCCAGACGGATCGTCACCGTCTCGGATGTGCCGGGGTAGAGGGAGACCCGCGGGGGCTCCACGGTGGCCCAGGGGGCACAGTCCCCGACGACCTCCAGGCTGTACGCCTCGACGATGTCGCTGTCGTTGCGGACGGTCAGGGTGGTCGTTGCGGTGCTGCCCGGTGCCACGGTCACCGCCGGGATGTCGAGGCCGGGTGCACTGGGTCCGGAAGGGGCTGCAGAAGGCGTCACGCCGCCACGGTAGGACCGCACCCGGGCCGCGACGAGGAGCACGAGGGCAACATCCGGGCAGCCGCGATGCCCGGGAAGTCAAGACCAACTCACCTGCACGGGTGAGCCGTTGATTCTGCCGGCCATCCCGCGCGCGCCGCCGCCCGCGCCCGGCCGGCGGCGCCCGCTCTTTCGTCATCCGCCCACGCACTCATGAAACAGGAACTCCGTCCATGACCTGCCCAGAGCAGTACAGCCCGGCCGTGCCCGCTCCACGCCTCTCCGTCCAGGGGCCGTCCATGCACCGGACCGCCCGCTCCGACCGCCCGGACCAGGTGACCGTTGCCGTCTACGCCGCCGATCCGGTCCTGCACGTCGGCGTCGTCCAGCAATTACGCCGACGTCCCGAGATAAGCCTCCTCGACGAGGCCGACGCCGAACAGGCCCAGGCGTCGCTGGTCGTCGTCGACGCCGTCGACGACGACGTGGCGGCCCTGCTCCACCGGCTGCGGCACAACAGCGCGACCCGTACCGGCCTGGTCGTCGGCACCCTGGGGGCCGGCGCACTGCAACGCGTCATCGAGTGCGGTGTCTCGGCGGTGCTGCGGCGCGCCGAGGCCGGCCAGGACCAACTCCTCCACCTCGTCCTGGCGATAGCCAACGGCGAGGGCGTGCTCCCCGGCGACCTGCTCGGCAAGCTGCTCACCCACGTGGGCAGCCTCCAGCGCTCGGCGCTCGACCCGCGCAGCCTGTCCCTGTCCACGCTGACCACGCGTGAGGCGGACATGCTGCGCCTGGTCTCGGAAGGCCTGGACACCGTGGAGATAGCACGCAAGACCGCGTACTCCGAACGGACCGTCAAGAACGTCCTGCACGAGATCATCACGCGGCTGCAACTGCGCAACCGGGCCCACGCGGTCGGCTACGCACTGCGCAACGGACTGATCTGAGGTCGTCCGGGCACCCCGGCACTGCCCGAAAGCGCACCGCACGTTTCCCCCGGGTACGTCCCCGCCGCCCTGCCGCAACGCATCCGACTGCCGCAGGGTGGCGGGGGACAGCTCGATACGCACCAGACAGTGAGGTGGACCGTGATGCGCACCGCCGGCCCCGGTGGGCGGTTCCGCCCGGGAAGACTCGGGGCGTCGTTGCTGCTCCTGATCCCACTCATCGCGGTGACGACGGCGTCCGGGGAGGGCAGTGCCGAGTCCCGGCCGCAGGCGGCCGACGCCGCTGCCACCCGGGTCGCGTACGCCGGCACCCGGCACCGCAGCCTCGGCCGGGTCGAGACCGTGGCGCCCGACACCGACGCCACCAGCCCTCCGCTGTTCGGCGCCGGCCCCGCCCACTTCGACATCCAGCCGTCCGCCCTGGGCGACACGATGGTCTTCGCCAGCCGCCGCGACGAGAAGGCTCCACAGGTCTATCTGCGGGCCGCCGACGGGTCGGTGCGCAAGCTGACCAGCGGCCGGTACGCCGGGCACCCGCAGCTGACACCGGACGGGCAGTCCGTGGTGTTCGACTCGGCCGAACCCGGTGGCACCGACGGCGGCAAGCAGCGCGACCTCTGGATGGTGCGAACCGACGGCACCGGTCTGAAACGGCTCACCGACACACCCTGGGACGAGGAGTGCCCGACGGTCTCCCCGGACGGGCAGCGCCTGGCGTACTCCGGTGGCAGCGATCCGGCGGCCGGCATGCAGATCTACGTACGCCCTCTGGACGGCGGCACCGCCACCCGGGTCACCGACCCCGCCAACGGCGAGGCCACCGAGCCCGCGTGGAACCCGGTCGACGACGCCGGGCACCGGGACCTGATCGCGTACACCGCCTCGGCCGACGCGGGCCCCCGGCTGCGGGTCACGGACGGGCGCACCGACGAGCAGCTCCTCGCAGGCGTACAGGCACAATGGCGTACCCACGGGGCAGCGTGGCTGCCCGACGGGGACGGTGTGCTGTTCCTGAGCCCCGACCGCACCTGTGACTGCGAGGGCGACTGGGACCACGTGTTCAAGGTGCCCGCGCACTCGGACGGCACACCGGAGCTGGTGCTCAGCGAGGACCGGGAGGTCGAGTCGCCCACCTGGATCGGCTCGCTCGGCGACGGGGGAGTGGTGGTCGAGCGCACCTCGGCGTCCGGCCCGCACGTGGTGACGCTGCAGGACGCCAGGTCGGACGGGTCCGACCCGCGCGACCTCGGGCTGAAGATCCTCAACGAGGATCCGGCCGCGGACACCGACACCGATCCGACCCACGACCGCCTCTTCCGGCCCGCGGCCGGGTCCGACCCGTGGACCGAACGGCAGAACTACACGCCCGACGGCCGCGGGATCGTGCTGACCCGCTTCGAGGGCACCCCGGAGAACCGTGTCGAACGGATCTGGAGAGCGGACGCCGACGGCACCAACGAGAAGTACATGCAGCTCGACGGACGCGAAGCGAACGACTGGGACACCGACCCGACGTTCTCCCCCGATGGCAAGTACCTCGCCTTCACCCGCACTTCGCCGGGCGGCGTCGGTGAAGCGGCGGGTCCCAGCCGCATCCTCGTCGCGGACGTGGCGACCGGCGCGATCACCGGCGAGGTCACCCCGCCGGCCGGGCAGGCCCCGGGCGGCGACGCCCAGCCCACCTGGTCGTCCGACGGCACCACCCTGGCCTTCACACGCAATCAGGTGATCGACGGGACCGGCGGCAACAAGCACGTCTGGACCGCGCCGGTGAACAACCTTGCCGCCCAACGAGATCTGAGCGCCACGATCTGCCCGGGCGACTGCGAAGTCATCGACGACAGCCCGGCGTTCTCACCGGACGGGCTCAGCATCGCCTTCAACCGCAAGAACGGCGGCGGCCGGACCGACGAGCACAACGGCATCCTGCTGACGTCCCTGGCCGACGGCGCCTGCCAGGTGCTGCTGCCGGAGGCCGCCCACAACAACCCCGACGGCTGCCGCCAGGAGTTGCCGGACACCTCCGCCACCGGCCCGTTCCAGCCGCGTGACGCCGCCTGGACGGCCGACGGCACGGGCCTGGTGATCAGCTCCCGCGAAGCCCTCCCGGCCAACAGCCCCGAGAAGCTGTACCTCCTGGACATCGCGACCTGCGTCCTCAGCCCGCTCACCACCGGCCTCCCGGGACGGCAGAAGGAACCCAGCGTCCAGCAGTCCGTGGACCTCGCGGTGCACGCGCCGGGCAACGTCCCGGCAGTCGCCGTCGGCCACTCCACGACGGTCCGCGTCGACGTGGTGAACAACGGCCCCGCCGCATCCCCGGGCACCCGGCTGACCATCGCTCCGCCACCCGGAGCGAGGATCACCCGGCTGACCCCGCCCGAGGGAACCTGCGATGCCGCCTCCCTCCAGTGCGATGTCGGTGTGGTCCCGCCGGGTGCGACCGTCCCGGTGAACGTCACCGTCGTCGGAGTCACCCCGGGCGACGCGCCGTTCGACTGGTCGGTGACGGGCACCGTGCAGGACCCGCAGCCCAGCGACAACGCCGGGCGGACCGTGGTGCCGGTGCGCGAGGACACCTCGCCCCCGACGACGACACCGGCGCCGCCCACACCGACCCGCGTGCCGCCCACCACCGCGCCCCCCACCACCGAACCGCCCACCGTGCCCCCGGAGCCGGAGGAGCCCGAAGCCGGGCCCGGGGTACGCGTCACGGCCCAGCCGAACCCCGGCTACGTCGGCGGACGGGTCGTGGTGACGTACACCGTGCGCAACGGCCGCGAGGCACTGGCGACCGGGCTGCGGCTGCGTATCGGCCTGCCCGCGGCCATCCCGGACAACGGCCCCCCGCCGGGCTGCGACAGCGCCTGGGTGTGCGCGCTGCCGGACCTGGCTCCCGGCGCGAGCACCGTCGTCCGGGTCGTCCTGAGCCCCGACAAGGCGCTGACCGGACGCGTCACCGGCCGGCTCACCACCACCGGAACGGACGCCGACCCGCGCGACAACACCGCCCGGCAGCAGCTGCGCATCCTCCAGCCGCGCATCGTCGCGGTGCCGGCGATCGGCAAGCCCGGCTTCGTGACGTCGGTGCGCGGCAAGGACTTCCCGCCGGGAGCGCCGGTGCGGTTCGCCTGGAAGCCCGGGATCACCGCGGCCGCCGCACCGACCGTGCCGAAGCCGGACGGCACCTTCATCGGCCAGCTGCTCATCCTTGCCAAGGACGAGACCGGACCGCGCGTCATCACCGCCAGAGGTCCCGGATTCTCAGCGGTGAAGACCGACTTCCTGGTCGTCATCGGCAACTGGCAGCCACCGGGCGAGATGGCCCGCCGGTGATCCACGAGGTCGATGAAGGGATGCGCCGTCTGCTCGCCGAGTCGGGCCTGGAGGCATCGGGCGTCGAGGTGGTCTTCGACGCCCCCACCAGGGACTGGGCGGCGCGCCGCAACGCTCCGACGGTCTGTGTCTTCCTGTACGACATCCGCGAGGACGCCACCCGGCGCGGCAGCGGCGCGGGGGAGGTGTACGACGCGGACGGGCACCTGGTGGCGCGGCGCACACCGCCGCGCTGGTTCGAGCTGACGTACCTGGTCACGGCGTGGGCGAGCCGTCCGCAGGACGAGCACCGGCTGCTCTCACAGGTCCTGGCCTGCCTGGTGGCCGCCGACACGCTGCCCGCAGGGATGCTCACCGGCTCGCTGGCCGAACTCGGCCTGACCGTGAGCCTGGACACCGGAGGGACAGGGCCCGACGCACCGGCCGCGTCCGACGTGTGGTCGGCGCTCGGCGGCGAGCTGAAGGCTTCGCTCGGGGTACGGGTGCGGGCACCGCTCGCCGGAGTCAGCACCGCTGTCGCACCGCCGGTCACCGAAGGACTCGTCGTGCGCTCCGCCGCCCGCACCGAGGGCGGGGAAGCGGCTCCTGGCCGGCGGCTGCGCTACTCGGGGACGAGCGAGCCGGGCCCGGACGGATTCGCCGGCCCGCGCGAGCGGCGGCCCGCCCCCGCCCGACGCCGCCGGGGGGACCGTCAGCCGTGACGTACACCGCCGAGACAGAAGTCCAGCCCGTCGCTGAACCCGATGCGGGGCCGGGCTCCGACAGCACGGCTCATCTCTGGCAGCGGCTCAGGCTGGTCGAGGAGCGGGTACGGCATGCGGTGGCGTTCCGCCAGGCTGCCGACCCCGACCCCGACGACCCGTACCGCGGCCAATACCTCAGCCCCGAGGCGGTCGCCCGCATCCTGGACGAGCCGGGCGGCCTCGGCCTGCCGGCCCACGAGCCCGGACAGCCTCCGGCGGATCCCGTACTCGGCGGGCTCGCCGGGCGGTTCGGACTGTCGCCGCTGGACATCGACCTGCTGCTGGTCGCGATGGCACCCGACCTGGACACACGGTTCGAACGGCTCTACGGCTACCTCAACGACGACCTGACGCGCCGTCGGCCCACGGTCGGGCTTGCCCTGGAGCTGTGCGGGCTCGCCGGCGCGTCGTCCGCCCGGTTCCGGCTCGCGCCGGGCGCGCCACTCGTCGGGGGCGGTCTGGTGGAGGTCACCGAGCCGGAACGGCCCCCGCTCTCCCGTGTGCTGGCGGTCCCCGACCGGGTCACCGCGTACCTCCTGGGCGACGCGCAGCCCGATGCCCGGCTCGCCGGGGTGCTCGGCGAAGCCTGCGAGGACCCCACCGCGGAGGCGGCGGAGGTCCACCGCGCCGCGGCCGCGGCCCGCACCGGCTCCGGCCTCGTCCACCTGCGCAGCCGGGGCGGTGACGCCGAGGGCCTGGCCACCGCCGCCCTGCGTGCGGCCGGTCTCCGACCCCTCGTCCTGGACGCGGCCGCGCTCGCCCGACGGTCCGGCGCGGTGCCGGAACTGGCCCGGGTGGCCGCTCTCGAAGCCCGGCTGACCGGTGCCGGCGTCGTCCTCGGACCGGTGGAGGCGCTGCCGGGCGAACCGGTCGAACGGGCTCGTGCACTGGGGGCGTTGTGCGCGGCGCTGCGGGGGATCCCCGTGTTCACCCATGGCGCTGTCGGCTGGGACCCCTCGTGGGCGGCGGACGCCCCCGTCGTCCTGACCGTGGCGGCGCCCTCGCCCGGGCGGCAGGCGGCGCGCTGGCGGCACGCCCTCGACCTGGCCGCCGGTGACGGAGATGTGAGCGGGGATGCCGAGGCGCTCGCCCTGGCGGTCGCCGCGCACCGCCTGGACTCCGGGCAGTTGCGCCGAGCCGCCGACTCGGCGGTCCGCACGGCTGCCCTCGCGGGCGGGACGGTACGCCCCGACGATCTCCAGAGGGCGGTGCGTGCCCAGAACGGTGCCGGACTCGACCGGCTCGCCCGCCGGGTGGAGCCGGGCGTCAGCTGGGACGACCTGGTGCTGCCGCCGCCCACCCACCGGCGGCTGCGCGAACTCGCGCTGCGCGCCCGCCACCGCGAACAGGTACTCGGCCAGTGGGGCATGCGGCCGGGAGGCGGGCGCGGGCGCGGCGTGATCGCACTGTTCGCGGGCGAGTCGGGCACCGGCAAGACCATGTCCGCCGAGGTCGTCGCCGCGGATCTGGGCATGGACCTCTACGTGGTGGACCTGTCCACGGTCGTCGACAAGTACGTGGGGGAGACCGAGAAGAACCTGGAGCGGATCTTCACCGAGGCCTCGGCGGTCAACGCGGTGCTGCTCTTCGACGAGGCCGACGCGATCTTCGGCAAGCGCTCGGAGGTGAAGGACGCCCACGACCGGCACGCCAACATCGAGTCCGCCTACCTGCTCCAGCGCATGGAGTCGTTCGACGGGATCGCGGTGCTGACCACCAATCTGCGGGCCAACCTGGACGAGGCGTTCACCCGGCGGCTGGACGTGGTGGCGGACTTCCCGGTGCCCGACTCCGGCCACCGGCTCGCCCTGTGGGAACGGTGCCTGGGCGACAGGCTGCCCCGGGCCGACGACCTGGACCTCGGCTTCTGCGCGGACCGCTTCGAACTGGCCGGCGGCTCCATCCGGGCCTGCGCGGTGACGGCGGCCTACCTCGCGGCGGAGTCCGGCAGCCCGCTCACCATGGGGCAGTTGGTGACGGCGGTCGTGCAGGAGTACCGCAAGCTCGGACGGCTCGTCCTGGAGGGCGAGTTCGGCCCGTACCTGGCGGAGGCCGCGGGATCCTGAGCGGCTCCCCAGGCTGATTCGATGTCAGGAAACCGACCGGAAAGTGGCGTTGGCGAGATCGACGGTGTTGGGCAGCATCGCCTGCGGGCGCACGAGGTCCTTGAGGAGGTAGGCCATCAGGTCCCGCCCCGACATGTTCTTCAGCTTCTGCGCGTGCAGGGGGTTTGTCTCCTCCAGACGCATGATCTCCAGCACCGCACGGTCCACCAGCCCCGGAATGATGTCGCGGCCCTTCAGGGTGTTGGAACGCATCTTCTCCTCGTACGCCTTTCGGTCCTCGCCGGATCCGTAGACCATCTCGCTGTACGGATCGGTGGCCGCCTGGGCCGCGGAGGGGATGATCTGACTGCGGCGCTCGGCATCCGGCTCCTGACCGAGTCGCGTCGTGATCGCCTCCGTCATCCAGTCGGCCGGGATTCTGCCCGTCCCGCGGTCGAAGCTCCGCACACCCTCGGTGTATTCCGGGGGGAACTCCTCGGTGCGGGTGGGCAGTTTGCTCATGGTGGCCGCCGGGTCGCCGGCTTTGGCCCTGGACACCGGATACTCGCGCTGGGCGAAGTCGCTGAGCATCAGCCAGCCCTGTGACTCCAGCGGCGACTGTTCGAGCGGAATCTCGATGCGGACGTCGCCGAACCGGGTGCCGCGCGGTTCGGCGCCCTGCGCCTCCAGGAAGAAGAAGACGAAGCCCTCGTTCGCCAGGACGTGTTTGTCGTAGGCCTCGGAGTTGTTGGGCGCGGTGGAGTCCTCCTTCAGCAGCTCCGTCTTGGACTTGAGCGCCCCCTGCTGGAGCTGGTCGGCCCGGTCCTGGCTCGTGTAGTGACACAGCACGCTCTGCTTCAGGGCGGTGGCCAGAGCCCCCTTGACGCCGTCCACCCAGTCCCGGCTGCCATGGTCCGCCATCTTCTTGGTCATACCGGCCCGGTTGATCTCGGAGAGCTCACGGAAGTAGCTCGGCCCGCTCATGGCGAACGCGACCGCGCTGTCGGCCCAGTCGCTCTCGTTCCAGAGCAGGCCGTTCTCCGTCATCGCCTCGTACGGTGGGCGCGCGTCCGCGGGGAACTCCTTGTCCCGGACGAGCTGTTCGGTCACCACATCCTTCTCTGCTCTCAGGGCGCCGCGTGCCGCGACCAGGAATTCCTTGACCGGGCCCACCTCGTTCAGGGGACGGTCGTCCTCGGCCGAGCTGACCGCGAACAGCAGGTTCATCAGCTCCTGCAGGCAGTGCATGGGATCGCGCTCGGGATCGCCGTCGTACGCCTGGATGTCCCTGCGGAGGCCCGCGATGACCGGGTCCTCCTGGGTGGGACCGAGGGAGAGGGACTTGATGAAGGAAGACAGTGAAGGCCTGGCCGCGGTCTGCGGCAGCTTGCCCGAGAGCTCCTCGTGACCCTTGCGCTGGACCACGGGTGTCTCCACAGCGCTGCGCGCCACGGTCGCCGTCTCCGGCTGCGCACCGGTCGCAGTGGCTTGCTGCACAGGGGCGGGGCCCGCCATGACCCGGTGCGCGTTCCGTTCGGCCTCCCGCTCGAACCGGTCAGAAGGATGGGAGACGCTGAGACCGTTGCCCTGGTCCGTGCCCGACACCGGTCCGCTTCGCTGCTGCACCACATGGGTGAGCTCGTGCGCCAGGGTGTGTTTGTCGCCGCCGCCGTCGCCGATCACCACATCGCTGCCGGAGGTGTAGGCCCGCGCGCCGATGGCGCGCGCCGAACGGGCGGCTGCGGCTCCGGTGTGCACCCGTACACCGGAGAACTCGGTCCCGAAGCGGGACTCCATCTCGCGCCGCACCGGCCCGGCGAGGGGCGTGCCGGCCGAGCGCAGGACCTCGTGCACCCCGGCGTCCTCCTGGTTCGCGGAGGGGGTGTCGCCGGTGCGGCGCGAGAGCATGAGTGTCACCGCCGCGTTGCCCATGCTGCGCTGCGCCGACCTCAGCGCGTCGGCGGTGAGCGGTGGCGGGACGGCCGCGCCGGCCGATGTCTCGCGTTGCGGGGCGGGGCGGCCCGGCGCCGGCTGCCGGGCCCCGGGCCGCTGGGTCTGCCCGCTGCGTCGCCTGGACGTCTGCACCCACTGCCTCCTTGCCGGGGCCCCACCGGATACCCGTCCGCGTACACCTGCTGCGACCGCCAGTGGACCGGACGGGCCGGTGCGGCGTCCAGGTACGCACGGGCAGCGTGAGGGCAGTGGCGGGCGACGCCCGGCCGGTCAGTGCGGGGAGTCCGGAAAGGCAGCGGCCTTGCCCCCGACCGGGTCCCCGGGTCCCTGTCGCTGTGGCGCATCAGCAGCGAAGACTCGGCCTGGACACAGGTGACCCGTAAGGACGCGAAGGAGCGAGTATGCCGACGTACCTCACCCCGGGTGTGTACGTGGAGGAGGTGCAGTCCGGTGCCCGGCCCATCGAAGGGGTCGGCACCGCCGTCGCCGCGTTCGTGGGGTTTGCCCGCAGCGGACCGTTCCACGCACCGACGCTGGTGACCTCCTGGGACCAGTACACCCAGCACTTCGGTGGTTTCACCGAGGGCACCTACCTGGCCCACGCGGTCTACGGGTACTTCGCCAACGGTGGCGGAGCCGCCTATGTGGTGCGGATCGGCGGCCCCGCTGACGGCGCGTCCGCAGACGGGGCCGAGGGCGCCCGGAAGCCGGGATCCGGCGCGCCCCGGCCGACTGAGCTCGGCGGCTTCCTGGTCGCGGCCCGGCCCGGCGTCACCGGAGTGTCGGTGGAGGTGGCCGAAGCGGAGGGCGAGAACCCGCCGGAGGACCGCTTCAAGGTCCTGGTCCGCCAGGGCGACAAGGTCGTGGAGACGTACGAGGCCTCGACCCGCAAGAACGTCAAGGGATACCTCGTCAACCAGGCGCGTGCCTCCGCGGTGATCGAGGTCACCGAGCAGCGCAACGCCACCCAGAGCAGGCCCGCTGCCCAGACCCTGGCACTGCCCGACGCCCCGGCCGCGCCCGCCGCACCCGGCTCCGGAGAGGTCTCCCGCCTCGGCCCGGCCGAGTACGTCGGTGACGCCGCGGCCCGCACGGGGTTCGGCGGACTGGAGACCATCGACGAGATCACCATGGTCGCGGTGCCGGACCTGATGAGCGCCCACCAGCGCGGCGACATCGACGCCGAGGGTGTGCGCACCGTACAGCTCGCCGTGATCGCCCACTGTGAGCAGATGGGCGACCGGGTGGCCGTACTGGACACCCCGCCCGGGCTCTCCGCCCAGCAGGTGCGCACCTGGCGCAACGACGAGGCGGGCTACGACTCCCGGTACGCCAGCCTGTACTACCCGTGGGTGCGGGTCTTCGACCCCGCCGCCGGTCACAACACCACCGTTCCGCCGAGCGGTCACATCGCCGGTGTGTGGGCGCGCAGCGACGCCGAGCGCGGCGTGCACAAGGCGCCCGCCAACGAGGTGATCCGCGGCGCGGTGGACCTCGAACTCCGGCTCAGCAAGGGCGAGCAGGACCTGCTGAACCCGATCGGCGTGAACTGCGTACGCGCCTTTTCCGGCCGGGGCGTGAGGGTGTGGGGTGCCCGCACCCTCTCCTCCGACCCGGCCTGGCGCTACCTGAACGTGCGCCGGCTCTTCAACTACCTTGAGGAATCCATCCTCCTGGGCACCCAGTGGGTGGTCTTCGAGCCGAACGACGACCGGCTGTGGTCGAGCATCCGGCGCAATGTCACCGCGTTCCTCACCGAGGAGTGGCGCCGCGGCGCGCTGTTCGGCCGCACCGCCGAAGAGGCGTTCTACGTGCGGTGCGACCGCGACAACAACCCGCAGGAGTCCATCGACCAGGGCCGGGTCATCTGTGAGATCGGCGTCTCACCGGTCAAGCCCGCGGAGTTCGTGGTGTTCCGGCTGGCCCAGTTCTCCGACAGCACCAGCCTCGTCGACGAGTGACCCGCGGGTCCGCAAAGAAAGGTGACAGACAGTCATGGCAGAGGGCGATGCTCTTTCCACCCACGTCTTCGGCGTGCAGCTCGGCGGCTACCTGGTCGAATCGATCCAGGAGATCAGCGGACTGACCGTCGAGGAGGAAGTCGTCGAGGTCCGCCAGGTCAGTGCGGAGGGCAAGCAGATCATCCGCAAGCAGCCCGGCGCGCGACAGGCGGGCGAGGTCACGATCACCCGGGGACTCGACAAGAGCAGCGAGTTCACCAAATGGATCAAGGAGACCCTGAACAAGGGGGCCGTGGACACCGCACGGCAGAACCTCACCATCGAGATCAAGGACTCCGAGGGCAGTACGGTCCGCCGTATCCAGCTGATGCAGGGGTGGGCCTCCAAGTGGGAAGGCCCTTCCCTGAAGGCGGGGGAGTCGTCGGCTGCCACCGAGTCGGTCACGATCGTCTTTGAGGAGATCGTCGTCGAATGAGGCGTCGTACGGTGTCCGCGGGCAACCTGGAGGAGATCCTCCAGGCGACGGAGCCCGCCCCGGAGCCGGAGCAGGCGGTGGCCGCCCCCGCCGCCGCCCCGGCGCGCCATGAGGACCACGGTCTGCGCACGGAGTTCGAGTTCGAGCTCCCGCGCGGGTACGTGGACGAGGCAGGCACGGTGCACCGGCACGGGTCGATGCGTCTGGCCACCGCCCGGGACGAGCTGCGGCCCCAGATCGACCTGCGGGTCAAGGAGAACCCCGCGTACCTGAGCGTGGTGCTGCTGAGCCAGGTGATCACCCGGATCGGCGCCATCACCGATGTGCACGCCGGGGTCGTGGAGCGGATGTACGCCACCGACGTGGCGTTCCTCCAGGACTTCTACCGGCGCGTCAACAGCGAGGGCCACACGCGGGCGGCGGTGACCTGCCCGCACTGCGAGGGCGGCTTCGAGGTCGACCTCTCGGGTGGGCGCCTGGGGGAATCGTGACGTACGCCCTTCCCCGGCTCCGGGAGGAGATCGCGTACATCGCCTACCACTTCCACTGGCAGCGCGAGGAGATCCTCGATCTGACGCACGGCGAGCGCCAGCAGTGGGTCTCTGAGATCGCCCGAATCAACACCCATGTGAACGAAGGCGGTTGAGCGCATGGCATGGCGGGACAGGCTGCGCCGCCGGGCTGCCGGGCCGGACTCCGCGGGCCGTCCCCGGCGGGCGGAGCCCGCCGCATCGGGCGGTCCGTCCGGCGACGGCCGGGACCGGAGCGCACCCGGCGGTCCGGGTCCTTCCGTGCCCGCCGACTGGGACGGCGGCTGGCGCCGCGCCGCGCCGGCGGAGCTCACGGTGGCCCGCACCCCGCTCGGCGTCAGCGACGGCCTCGCCTTCCGCGCGGGCCTCGCGTCCTGGCAGAACCCGTCGTTCGACGCCGGGCTCGGCCATGCCCTGCTGCCCACCGCCCCGACCGGCCTGGTGCGCGGCGTCACCCCGCCGGCTGCGCCGCAGCCCACCCGTACGGGAAGAGGCCCGCTGCTGCTCCGGGCACTGCGCCCGGAGGGTGCGGACGGCCCGGGAGCCGG
The DNA here is from genome assembly GCF_042882365.1 of Streptomyces sp. NPDC058221. Lineage (NCBI taxonomy): Bacteria > Bacillati > Actinomycetota > Actinomycetes > Kitasatosporales > Streptomycetaceae > Streptomyces > Streptomyces sp. NPDC058221. Next base: position 23,602 of record NZ_JBHVWF010000089.1, read on the forward strand.
CACGACGGACACCGGCGCCCTGAGCGCCGGGAGCGCGGACCGCCCGGCCCGGCTGCCCGCCGCCACCCGGACGCCGACGGCGGGCCGGCCCGGCCCGGAACCGTCCGCAGTACAGCGAGCCGCCGCACGGCCCTTTGCCGAAGGCTCCTCCCGCAGCGGCGGGGGAGCGGCGGACGCGGGCTCCGGTGCGGAGCAGGCCGTGGAGCGCAGGGGCGGCAACAGCATCGCGGAGCCCCGCCGTTCGGGGAACGCCCCACGGGCCCGTGGCATCACGTCCTCGGATCCCCTCGCCGCACTTGCCCCGCCGCGTACACCCGCAGGGGGGCGGCCCGTGGAACCCGGCACCGGCCCGGTCGTCACCCCCTCCGGCACCGGCCGCCCGCCGGCCCCCGCGCACATCCCGCTGGTGCGGCGCGTGTCGGTGGTCAGGGGTGCGGTCGCCGACGCGGCCGCGGCCGGGTTCGCTGCCGCCGGGCGCGCTCACCGGCCATCGCCGGGTGGGCGTGTCGCGCGGACACCGTCGGGCACGCCCGGGCGGGGCTCCGGGCGCCCGTCGTCGTCACCGGCGACCGGTCCGGAGAGCCGTACGTCGGCCGGGCCGGCCGTGCAACGCGCCGCCACGGGTACGGCGGGGCGGGGAGACGGAGGGCCGGGAGCGCCCCGCGCCCTCGGTGCAGATGTCTCCCGCCGGCCCGCGCGGATCCGCCCGGTGGGACCTCTGCCGACCGTTGCCCGGCGTCCGGCAGGCCCGGTACGGCGGCTGCCTGCCCTGCGGCCCGCAGCCACCCCGGCGCCCGACAGCAGCACGACGCCCCCTGCACCCGATGTCACCTCCACCAGGGCGTCGCAGGCGGATACAACGACAGGTACACCGCCGGCCGACCCCGCACCGCGCACCGCGCCGCGACCGAGGAGCCGCGCCCCCCTCGGTGCCCCGCTGGGCGAACTGCCCTCCACGTCCTCGCCGTTGACGAACGACACCGCCACTTCGTCCGACGCGCCCGGTCCGGTGCTTCCCGTCGTCCAGCGCCGCTCGGAGAGTGCGGCCGCAACCCCGGCCCCGACAGCCGGCGGCGCGAAGGGAACGGGCC
>NZ_JBHVWF010000089.1:24702-34871 GCF_042882365.1 Streptomyces sp. NPDC058221
CCGCTGCCCTGGAAGGCCCGGCCGCACGGGCCGAGATCCCGGGCCGGACATCCGGCCGGCGCCCCGGCGCCCGCGCACGCGGCGGCCTGGGCGCGCCACTGTCCGAACTGCCGCCGAGCGCCGCCCTGACAGGTTCCGCCGCGCCCGGTGCCCGCACTCCCCGTACCGCACCGGACCCGGTCGTCCAGCGCGCTCCGGCAGGCCAGGACCGGAAGTCAGGAGCGGTCCCGGAACCCGGCACGGCGGACCGGGACCGGCCGGACACCCGGAGCGCCCAGCGCGCGGCGGACACCCGGAGCGTCCCGCCGGCGCCGGGTGGGAGCGGCGTAGACGCCCCGATTCTGGGGACGGGCGACGCCCGGCACAGTGTCGCGGCCGGGGGCGGCGGTGTGAGCGAAGTCCAGCGCCGAACAACCGGCCACGTCTCCTCGCCGGGCCCCACAGGTCACGGAGACGGGCCCGCCACACCGCTGGTGACGCCGTCCCGGTCCGGCGCATCCCCCCGCCCGGCATCGGAAGACGCCACCGGCATGGAACGCTCCGCAGCCCCGGAAGGCTCCACAGGGAACACACGACGGCCCGGCCCGCCCGATGGCGTTACCGGTTCCGGGAGCCGGGGCCGACGCAACCCCAACGCCCCGGCCCAGGTCCTCGTCGCCCGTGCCCCCGCCGCAGGCACCGCAGGTGCCCGGACATCCGGCACGGCGGGCCCGGGCCCGCGTACGGTGACCCGCTCCGCGGCCAACCCCGGTTCGGCCTCGCCCCGCACCCTCTCGCTTCTCGCCGCGCGCCCGCTGACCCTGAACACCCGCGCCCCGGAAGGGGTGGCATCGCCCGCCGCCTCGCGCTCCGGCAGCCGTCCGGTGGTGGCCGCCCGCTGGCCCGGCGCACCGGCCGCCCCCGGCCGCGGATCCGTCGGGCCGTCGGCGGCACCATCCGCCGGGACCTCGGCAACTCCCCAGGTCCAGCGGGCCGCGGCCGACCGCTCCGGACCCGGCGGGGGCCCCGACGTACACGGCGTCGGCTCGCACGTCCCCGTCCAGGGCCCCCCGGTCGTCCGGCCCGCACCGCCCCTTCGGGGGGCGGCCGGGGCGGCGGCCCCCGGTTCCGTCGTACCGGCGCGGCCCCTGCCGGTGGCCGCGCCGCAGCCGCTCGCAGGCCGTCCGCCGGTCACGCCCGCATCCGTGACGCCGGCGGCAGGCTCCGTCCCGGTGGTGCGGCCGAGGACCGGCCCGCCCAGTGCACTGCCGCCGGCGGCCGGTGGGACCGGGCAGTCGGCACCCGTGATCCAGCGCGATGTCACCGGCAGCGGGGGAAGCACCGCTTCGAAGGGCGTACCGGCCAAGGCGGCTCAGCCGGGTGCGACGCCGTCCGCCGCCAAGAGCACGGCCCGGCATGCCGAGTCCTCGCGGGACCCGGGCGCCGACCTGGACGACCTGGCGCGCCGCCTGCTCGACCCGATGGCCCGCCTGCTGCGCACCGAACTGCGGCGCGGCCGGGACCGCACGGGCCGCCCCTACGACGGACGCCGCTGAGAGCACGGAACGGATGACGGACGAATGACAGACAGCATCTTCGCGACGAGTGTGTTCTTCCGGCTCGCGATAGCAGGCAACGATCTCGGGGCTTTCCACACCTGCTCCGGCATGGGGGCCGAGGTCGAGATGGAGAGCTACGCCGAGGGCGGTAACAACGGTTTCACCTGGCAGCTGCCCGGACGTGTGACCTGGACGAACATCACACTCACCCGGCCGGTCACCGCCGACACGGCGAAGATCGGACGCTGGCTCGACGAGACGCTGCGCAGGGTGGAGCCCAAGGACGGCGAGATCGTGGCGCTGAAACCGGACCTGAGCCGGATCATCAGCTGGCAGGTGTTCGGGATCGTCCCGGTCCGCTGGCAGGGACCGTCGTTCGACCCCGCCCTGTCCGAGGCCGCGGTGGAGACCCTGGAGATCGCCCACCAGGGCCTGCGCCCCTCCTGACGCCCCCTCAAGAGCCCCTGCGCGCACGGGTGACAGCCCCCGCATTCCACGTAACCGCACCGGAAAGGAAGTCCAGGCATGTCTCCAGCGGTGCGCTCCAGCCGGGCCAGGGCCCAGCTGACCCTGAAGGAGCCTCCGTCCTCGGTCGGCGCGAAGCCCGGCGGGACGGTCGCGATGCTCGACCTCCAGTTCAACCCCGCCAGCCTGGAGCTGCGCAAGACCACCGAATGGCGGCGCACCCCGTCCCGGATGGCCGGGCAGTCGGCGCTGCCGGAGTTCGTCGGCAGCGGTCCGCGCACACTGAGCCTCGAAGTGTTCCTGGACGCCACCGCCACCCACGACAACTCCGTGGAGCAGGCGGTGGAGAAGCTGATGAAGGCATGCGTGCCGACCCCGGCCAGCCTCGGCCGGAAGAAGCCGGCCAGCCCCTGGGTGCGGTTCGAGTGGGGCACCGCGCGGACCACCTCGTTCGACGGGGTGCTGTCGAGCCTGGCGGTGACGTACACGCTGTTCGACGTCGACGGCAAGCCGCTGCGGGCGACCTGCGCGCTGTCCATCGAGGAGGCGAGCGTCGACCCGGCGGGCCAGAACCCGACGTCCGGCGCGCGCACCGCCCGCAGTACGCACACCCTCGTGGCGGGGGACAGTCTCGCCCTGCTGGCCTGGCGGGAGTACGGCGACCCGACGGCCTGGCGGGTCATCGCGGAGGCGAACGCAATAGACGACCCGATGGCCCTCGTGCCCGGCACCGAACTGGTGGTGCCGGCACTGCGGGACGCGGGCAGTGAGGAGGAACGGTGAGCACATCCGGGGCAAAGGGCGGCCGGTCGTTCGCGGCGGACCCCGTCGTGGAGACGCCCGCCGAACTCCCGCAGGTCTGGGCCGCCCAGCTGGTGAGCTGCGTGGTGGACGAGAACGTGGGCCTGCCGGACGCGGCGGTGCTCACCTTCCGCGACCCGGATCACGAGTTCCTGCAGGCGACCGGCATCACCATCGGCACCCCGCTGCGGGTGTCGGTGGTGACCGCGTCGGGCCAGGCACGCGAGCGGCTGTTCAACGGCGAAGTGACGGCCCTTGAGCTGGACGGGGACCGCACCGGTTCGTTCACGGTGGTGCGCGCCTACTCCAAGGCGCACCGCCTCCAGAGAGGCCGGAAGGTGGTGGCGTACCGGAACATGACGGCGGCCGCGATCGTCCGCAAGGTGGCCGCCGGGGCCGGGCTGGCCTGCGGGACCGTGCAGGCCGCGCCGGTCACCTACCAGCAGCTCTCGCAGGCCAACGTCTCCGACTGGGACTTCCTGCAGTACCTGGCGGGGGAGAGCGGGGCGCAGGCACACGTGGACGACCAGGGGCTGCTCCAGTTCACCCGGCCGCAGAAGGCGTCCGGCGCGCCCGCGCCGTCGACCTCGGCGACGCGGAACCCCATGGTGCTGGAGTACGGCCGCAACCTGCTCGCACTGCGCGCCTCGCTGTCCAGCGCGGACAGTGCGGCGTCGGTGGAGGTACGCGGCTGGGACGTCACCACGAAGCGGGCACTGGTGGCCCGAAATCCGTCGGTGAACAGCGAGACGGCGGTGCCCGGCGTGAGTCCGGCGATGAGCGCACGCTTCGGCAAGGCGAAAGTGACCGTCACGGACACCCCCTACCGGACCCAGGCCGAGACGACGGCGGCCGCCGACGCGACAGCGGCCCAGGTCAGCGCGGGCTTCGGGGAACTGGAGGCGGTGGCCGAGGGCAACCCCCGGCTCCGGGCGGGGAAGCCCGTCGCACTCGGCAACGTCGGACAGGCGTTCTCCGGCCGCTACACGGCGACCGCCGTACAGCACGTCCTGGAGCCGCATGACGGGTACCGGACGACGGTCTGGGTCGGCGCGGGACCGGACCGCTCCCTGACCGGCCTGGTGACCGGCGGGCCCGGCCGCGGTCCTCGCATGCCGGGCCTCGCCGTCGGCGTGGTGACGGACGTACGCGAGCCGGGCGGCGCCGAACACGGTGCGGTGCGGCTGAAGTTCCCCTGGCTGGACGAGAGTTACGTCACCGACTGGGTGCGCACCGTGCAGTGGGGCGGCGTCGGCGGGGGAGGAGTCGTGAGCGCGGAGGTCAACGACGAGGTGCTGGTCGGCTTCGAACAGGGCCTGCTGGACAGCCCGTACGTCATCGGAGGGCTGTACAACGGCGTGGACCAGCCGTCACCGCACGACGTCCCGCTCATCGACAAGACCAGCGGAAAGGTCAACCGCCGCTCGGTGGTGTCCCGTTCGGGCCACCGGGTGGAACTCCTGGACGCGCGTGCACCGGGCCCGTCCGGGCTGCGGCTCCGCACCGCCGACGAGCGCCTCGAAGTACGCCTCGACGACCGGCGGGACCGGATCGAGCTGACCGTGTACGCGGGGCGGGGCCGTCCCCTCACGTCCGTCGTGCTCGACAAGGACGGCATCACGCTGGACGCCAGGCTGGGCAACGTGAGTGTGAAGGGCAGGAAGGTGGACATCGACGGCACGGACGAGGTGCGGATCGGCGGCCGTTCCGTGAAGGTCAACGGTGCGTCGGACGTCACCGTCGACGGCGGCCTGCTGGGTGTCCTCAAGGCCCGGCTCATCCGGATCAACTGAGACACGGCCCGTGTCCCCCGCGCCCCACCCGCCGGATCAGTGAACGAACCCCCGACCTGCACCACGACCGGGCCCTCGGGCCGACGACTTTCCGCAAGGAGTGCCGCATGCCAGCCGCAGCCCGTACCGGCGACCCCACCAGCCACGGCGGTGTGATCGCCACCCCGCCGCCCGGTGCCGCCGCCTCGGTGATGCGGGTACTGATCGGCGGCCGTCCCGCAGCCGTCGTGGGCAGTCTGCACACCTGCCCGATCCCGCCGCACGCGCTCCTGGGGCCGGCCAACGTGATCCTGCCCGCACCGGCCGCGCTCGCCGCGGGAACGGTGCTGATCGGGGGGCTGCCGGTGGCGCGGGCGGGCGACCGGACGGCGTGCGCGGCGAACATCCTGACCGGTGCCGAGAACGTCCGGATCGGGGGCATGTGATGAGCGAGCGATTCATCGGGCGCGGCTGGGCGTTCCCGCTGCGCGTCGGGGCGACCGGCGGGATCGGCATGGTCGAACGGGACCAGGAGATCGAGGAGGCGATCCGCCTGGTGCTCGGCACCGCACCCGGTGAGCGCCCCATGCGCCCCGAGTTCGGCTGCGGCATCCACGACTACGTCTTCGCCCCCGGGGACGGCGCGACCGCCGGACGCATCGCGCAGCAGACGCGCGAGGCCCTTGAGCGGTGGGAGCCGCGCATCTCGGTGGACGACGTGGTGATCGCCTTCGACGCCATCGAGGACGGCACCCTCTACATCGACGTGCACTACACCGTGCGATCCACCAACGACCGGCGCAACCTGGTCTTTCCCTTCTACACGATCCCCTCCGACGAGGAGACCGAGGAATTGGTCGCGGACTGATGGCTCTGCACTTCCCCAACCTGGACGACCGGCGGTTCCAGCAACTCGTCGACGAGGCGAAGCGGTACGTGCAGCAGCGCGCCCCGGAGTGGACCGACCACAACGTCTCCGACCCGGGCGTCACCCTCATCGAGACCTTCGCCTACCTGGTGGACCAGCTGCTGTACCGGCTGAACCGGGTGCCGGACAAGAACTACACCGCGTTCCTGGACCTGTTGGGAATCTGCCTGTTCCCGCCGGCCGCGGCCGGGGCCGAGGTCGACTTCTGGCTGTCGGCGCCGCAGCCCGACACGGTGGCGCTGCCGGCGGGCACCGAGGTGACCACCGCGCGTGGCGAGACCGAGGAGGCCGTGGTGTTCGCGACCACGGACGAACTCCGGATCGTGCCCAGCGAGTTGACCCGTCTGGTGACCGCTCCCCGGACCGGCGAGCAGGCCGACCGGACGGGGACCCTGGCCGAGGGGCTCGATGTGCGCTGCTTCCAGGCGGCACCGGAGCCGGGCGACGCGCTGCTGTTCGGTCTGCCGACGGCGGTGCCGCGCTGTGTGGTCGCGGTGCGCGTGGACAGCAGGGTGGAGGGCATCGGGGTGGACCCGCGCCAGCCCCCGCTGGTGTGGGAGGCGTGGAACGGCGGCGGCTGGCAGAAGTGCGAGACCGGTACGGACACCACCGGCGGACTGAACCGGCCCGGCGAGATCATCCTGTACGTGCCGGCCGGCCACACCGCTTCGGTGATCAGCGGGACACGTGCCGGCTGGCTGCGCTGCCGGGTCACCGAGGCGGAGCCGGGCCAGCCGTTCTACTCGGAGTCCCCGACGGTGCGCGAGGCGGCGGTGTTCACCGTGGGCGGCACCATGAACGCCGAACACGCGGAGACGGTGACCGATGTGCCCCTCGGCACCTCGGAAGGCGTCGCGGGGCAGACGTTCCGGCTCGGCCGCCCGCCGGTCCTCCTCGACGGTGAGCCCCCGGTCGTGGAGGTGTCCTCGGACGGAGGATGGCGCCGATGGGAGGTGGTGGAGCACTTCGGCCGGTCCGGCCCCGCCGACCGGCACGTCCGCGTGGACGCGACCACCGGCGAGTTCACCTTCCCTCCGGTGCTGCGCGAGCCGGACGGCACCCTGCGCCAGTGCGGCGCCGTGCCGCCCAAGGGTGCTCAGATTCGGGTGGCCCGCTACCGCACCGGCGGCGGCCCGGCGGGCAATGTCGCACGCGGGGTGATTTCCGTGCTGCGCAGCTCCGTTCCGTACGTCGCGAGGGTCACCAACCGGGAGGCGGCCCGTGGCGGAGTCGCCGGCGAGACCGTCGAGAACGCCAAACTGCGGGCCCCGGACGCGCTGCGGATGCAGGAACGCGCGGTGACCGCCGAGGACTACGAGATCATCAGCCGCCGGGCCGCACCCTCGGTACGCCGGGTGCGCTGTCTGCCCGCGGCGGACGGTGCGGGGGCGGTCCGGGTCCTGGTGGTGCCCGACGCGGTGGCCGACGAGGGCGACCGGCTCCGCTTCGAGCAGATGATCCCCTCGGACCAGGTGCTCGAAGCGATCACCGCGAGCCTCGACGAGCGACGCCTGATCGGCACCAGGCTGGTGGTGGAGCCACCGGTCTACCAGGGCGTCACCGTCGTGGCCCGGCTCGCCGCTGCGCCGGGCGACACCGACCGGGTGCGGGACGCGGCGCTCGACGCGCTGTTCCGGCTTCTCAACCCGCTGCACGGCGGTCCGGACGGCACCGGATGGCCGTTCGGCCGGCCCGTGCAGTACGGGGAGGTGTTCGGTGTGCTGCAACGCGCCACCGGTAACGCACTCGTGGAGGAGATCCGGCTGTTCGCCGCCGATCCGACGACCGGGCGCCGCGGCGCACCGTCGGACCGTATCGATGTGGCCGCCGGTGCGCTCGTCTTCTCGTACCAGCACCAGGTGGTCGTCACGGCTGTCGAGCCGGAGGCACGCGGATGAGCCGCGCCGCAGTACCCGGCCTGCCCAGCAGGTACCCGATCGGCGAACAGCTGCCCGCCCTGTACGCCGACGACGACTTCGCGCAGCGGTTCACCGCGGGTCTCGACACCGTGCTCGCCCCGGTGTTCGCGACCCTCGACAACCTGCCCTCGTACTTCGATCCCGGGGTGGCTCCGGCCGACTTCGTGGCCTGGCTGGCGACGTGGGTGGGAGCCGTCGACGACCCGCGGTGGCCGGTGGAGCAGCGCCGCGAGGCGGTGATCCACGCGGTGGAGCTGCACCGGTGGCGCGGCACCGGGCGCGGTCTGGTGGAGGGACTGCGACTCGCGCTCGGCGTGCACGCCGTGGTGTCCGGGGACGGCGGTGCGGTCTGGTCGAGCACCGCCGGCGCCGATCTGCCGCCGGAGCCGTCCGCAGAGGTCCTGGTCCGGGTGTGGCCGGACGGCGAGGCGCCGGTGGACGCGGCCCGGGTCAACGAGATCGTCCGGGCCATGTGCCCGGTGCACACCGTCTGCCGGGTCGAGGTCCTGCCCGGCCCGCCGACCGACGAAGAGAGGTGACGCCATGCGCGCGTGTCCCACCTGCGGGGCGTCGAACGGTTCCGGGGACGACTTCTGCGGCAACTGCGGCGCGTACTTGGGCTGGTCGGACACCACACCGGACCCGGGCACACCCTCGGCTCCCGCGGCCTCACCCGAACCCACCCCGCCGGACCCTGCCCCGGAGCCCGCGCCGCCCCCCGCGGACGAACCCTCGCCCGCCGATCCTCCCCGTACCTCCTCGCTGTACAGCCGGCTGACCGGACGCAGTGGTGGCAGGGCCGGGGGAGCGACGGGCCCGGACGCCCCGGGGCCGCCCTCCGGCGACGGCGAAGGACGGCACACCGACGAGGCGCCGCACACCGGCGAAGCGCCGCACACCGATGAGGAGTCGGCCACCGCGGCCCCGACTGCCGGCGCCGACCGGGTGCAGGGGACCGGAGCCCTGCCGGCCGGGGCAAGCCCCTCGGCCGTGGGATCGCCGCCGGACACCGGAACTCCGCGGGCCGCCGCCCCACCCGGTCCCCGGCCGCCCGCAGCACCCGCCCCCGGCACACCGGCTCCGGACCCCGTGCTGCCGGTACGGCCGGCGAAAGCGGTGGCACCGCGCCCCGTCGTACGGCCGGTGGCCGAGCCGGAGGCGGCGGAGGGGGCGCCATGCCCCGCCTGTGGCACACCCAATCTGCCGGACCGCAGGTTCTGCCGGCGCTGCGCGACCCCGCTGAACCCGGCCGCGAAGGCCGCCCCGCTGCCGTGGTGGCGGACCGTATGGCCGTTCCGCCGCCGGGCACGGGCGAGTTCGGGCCGGGTGGTGCGCGGCCTGGTGATCCTGGCCGTCGTGGTGGCCCTGTGCGCGGGCGGGTTCCTGCTGCTGCCGGCCGGACGCGCCCTGGTCGAGGACACCCGGGACAAGCTGAGCGATCCCAAGCCCGTGACCCCGGTGGACATCGCCGCGAGTGCCGAGATCCCCGGGCACCCGGCGAAGAACACCACGGACGGGCTGAACAACCGCTACTGGGGCGCACCCGGGCCGCGCGCCTCGGTGACGTACACCTTCAGCAAGCCTTTCCGGCTGCTTGATCTGATCATCATCAACGGGCCCTCCGCCTCACCGGAGGCCTACGCCCGCCAGGGACGCGCACTCCAGGTGGATCTGGAGGTGACGACGGAGGACGGCGACAAGCACAGAAAGCGGGTCACTCTCAGCGACAAACCGGGCCAGCAGCCGATCTCCACGGGGATCAGCGACGTGAAAACGGTACGTCTGGTCATGAGCTCGCCCACCGGCCTGTCCAAGGGCCGTCATCTGGCCCTGGCCGAGGTGGAGTTCTTCCAGCGGAGCTGACCGGCGCCGAGGCGTGACCGGCTCTCCTCCGCGCGGCCGTCGGGCAACACCCAGCCGGCCGGCAAGGTCGCCGAGGTCCTCGGCGTGCAGATCGAACCGGTCCGGGTGTGCCGTCCCCCGGCCCGGGTACGCGGACCGAAGTCCGGAAATCGGATGCCGGCCGACAGAAGGGTGGCGATGGCAGTGGCGGTGGCGAAGACGAGCGTGCTGGTGCTGGACTGTGCCGAGCCGAAGGAACTGGCGGATTTCTACGCCACGTTGCTCAACGCGGAATTGCACATAGGTGACGAACCCGATGTCGTCGAGATCGTGGGCCATACCGGGGTCCATCTCGCGATCCGCCGGGACCACGGATACGCGCCGCCCAGCTGGCCGCGGCCGGACGACTCCCAACAAGCTCACCTGCGGATTCTGGTGGCACGCGAGGACATCGACGAGGCGGAGCGCGAGGCGGTCGGCCTGGGTGCGCGACCCCTGGACACGAAGTACAACGGGGGCGCCCGCGACACGCGTCTCTACTCCGATCCCGCCGGACATCCCTTCACCCTGGCCGCCAGGGAGCAGTGAACGACCTTCTGCGTCCATACGGGCGCGGTTCCCGGTGTCCCGGGAAGAAACGCCAGGACCAGGAGAGCCGACGAGTTCACAACCGGTCTGTTCACCACAGACATCGCATGCGCGAAACCGTCAGTCATTGAAGGAGCTTCCATGTCCTCCTCGATCGTCGAGACCGTCGATATCAAGGCCCCGGTCGCCGTCTGCTGGGCACTGTGGAGCGATGTGGCCCGGTGGCCCAGGTTCCTGAGCCACGTCCAGCGCGTGGATCCGCTGGACGAGCGCCGGTTCGCCTGGCAGCTCGCCCTGCCGGGCGCGGACAAGCGGG
>NZ_JBHVWF010000090.1:0-33877 GCF_042882365.1 Streptomyces sp. NPDC058221
GCGTATCGGCGCAGTCAGCGGGCCAGCAGGTCCTGGATCGCGGATGTGATCTCGGCGGGAGCCTCTTCGGCCATGAAATGACCCGCGTGGGTGAGCCGGTGGTCGAGGTCGGGTGCCCACGCCCGCCACACCTGCGAGGCGTCGTAGCCGAGCTGCGAGCCCCAGTCCTGCTGGATCACGGTGACGGGCATGGCGAACTGGGAGCCGGCGTCGAAGTCCGCCTGGTCCTGAGCCACGTCGATGCCCGCCGAAGCGCGGTAGTCGGCGACGATCGAATGCACGGCACCGCCACTCGCCCGCAGGTACTCGGCGCGTACGTCATCCGGGATCGCCGCCGGGTCGTTGCCCCAGGCGTCGAGGAACGAGCCGAAGAACGCATCCGCGCTGTTGGAGATCATCGTCTCCGGCAGGCCCTCGGGCTGCGCCATCAGGAACAGGTGGTAGCCGACCGCGGCGGAGCGGCCCCGGAGCACGTTCCACATGTCCAGCGTCGGCACCACGTCCAGGATGCCCAGGTGCGTGATGGTCTCCGGGTGGTCCAGGCCGGCCCGGAAGGCGACGAGAGCGCCACGGTCGTGGCCGACCAGGGCGAACTGCTCGTGGCCGAGCCGGGCGGCGACCGAGACGATGTCGGCGGCCATGGTGCGCTTGGAATAGACGTCCTCGCCGGCGGCCCGGGGCTTGTCGCTCGCCCCGTAGCCGCGCAGGTCCGGGACGATCACCGTGTGCTCGGCGGCCAGCTGCTGCGCGACGTGCCGCCACATCAGATGAGTCTCGGGGAAGCCGTGCAGCAGAACGACCGGGCTGCCGCTGCCGCCCACCGCGACATTCAGCTCGACATCGTCCGCACCCGGCAGCCGGGTGTACTCAAAGCCAGGAATCTCCAGTGTCACGACAGGCCCCTCTTGGTCATACATGCTGTTTCCGGCAATCCGGTGGCTGACAAGGACCAAGGTGCCCGACGCGAATGAGCAGCGGATCAGCGTCGCCGAGCAGGCGTTCCGGGGATCGCGACACCCTCACGCCCGCGCACCCGTCCACTTGACCTCAAGTGCGGTTGACGTAGGAGTGTTGATGACCATGACACGATTCCTCGATCTCGTTCAGCCTGCGGCCGGTACAGCTCTGATAAGCGAGTGGCTCACGGGTACAGCCGAGCGGTCACGCACCGCCGCCGACGCCGTGATCGACGAGTGGGCGGCAGCCGAGACGCCCGCAGGGCGCCTGGCGCAACACGTCTTCCTCTCCACGGACGGCACCGGCCTGCTGTTCTACGCCCAGTGGAGCAGCGACGAGGACCACCTGCAGTGGGCCCGCGCCCATCGCGGCGACGTGGTCAGCCGGGTCGACACGCTCGTACCGGGGATCGAGCGTCCCGGACTGAACCGGACCCGCCGCCACCGCAGCATCCTTCATGACGCGGTGCACCCAGCCGGCGTCTTCGTGGTCAGCACCGTGCCGGCCGCCGACGTACGGAGTGTGGTGCGGCCGGCTCCGGGCCTGCTCGGGACGCACATCCACCTGACAGCCAAGGAGGAGCGCGCGATGGTGATCGCCGAGTGGACCGATGCCGCATCCCATGACAAGGCCGTCTCCGGAAGCGTCCCCTTCAAGCGCTACACGCTCCACGACTCGTGTCTTGAGGAGACGACGTAGGGCAGAGGGAGCCCCGTTCGTCGGCACCGACGAACGGGGCTGTTCCGCCTTGTCGTGGACGACGAAGTGCGGGCAGAGCCTCTGGCCTACCTTTCGGACATCACCGGTTCGAAGCCTCGGAGGTGGGGATCCGCATGTCCGCATGGGATGAGCTCAACCGTACGCCCGCAGGGATTCAGGCCGGCTCCGCGAACGAGCGGGAGTCGATGTGAGGGGCGCCGCGGCGCACGCCGGACGCGTCCTGCCGCTGGTGGCGGTCACCGTCCTTCTGGCCGGTGGTTGCGGGGGCGGATCAGGACAGGGCGCGGCCGCAGACGGCAAGCTGGTGGACGGCGGGACGTTCACCACGTCGTACACCTCCGACCCCGGCGCACTGGACCCGGCGAAGACGGTGATGTCGATCGGCATCGGAATCAACCTCTATCTGTACGACCCGCTGATCCACCTCGACGGCCGGGGCGAGGCCGGGGCCGGGCTGGCGCAGAAGTGGCAGGCGACGACCAGGACGGCGACCTTCACCCTGCGACCCGGCATCACATGCTCCGACGGCTCGCCGCTGACCGCGAGCGACGTCGCCGCGAACATCGACTACATCGGTGACCCGAAGAACAAGTCACCCCTGGCAGGCGTGCTGATCCAGCCGGGCACCACAGCCCACGCCGACGACGGGCAGCGCACCGTCACCCTCACCAGCGGCGCCCCCGACGCGTTCCTGCTGCGCAACGCGGGTTCCGTGCCGATCGCCTGTGGCGACGGGCTCAAGGACCGCACGGTGCTCGCCAAGGGCGGCAAGGGGAGCGGCACCGGAATGTTCACCATGACGGAGGTTGTCCCGGGCGACCACTACACGCTCACCCGGCGCAAGGACTACCGCTGGGGCCCGGGCGCGTCCGGCAAGGGGGCCAAGGGGCTGCCGGACACGGTGAAGGTCCGGGTGGTCCCCAACGAGACCACGGCCGCCAACCTGCTGACGTCCAAAGAGCTGAACGCCGCGGCGATGTCCGGCCCCGAGCAGAAGCGCCTGGCCGCGCAGAAACTGTTCCACGCCGACGTGCAGGCACCGCTGGGAGAGCTGTACTTCAACCAGAGCACCGCCCGTCCCGGAGCGGACGAGAAGGTGCGCCGGGCACTGGTCCAGGCACTGAACCTGCCCGATGTGGGCAAAGTGATCACCAACGGCACCGGGAAACCGTCGCAGGGCATGGTCACCGACGAGCCACGGGCCTGTGCCGGCGACTCGGTGACCGGCAACCTTCCCCCGTACGACCTCGCGGCGGCCAAGTCCGCCCTGGACGCGGCCGGCTGGGCACCGGGATCCGGCGGGATCCGGACCAGGGGCGGCAAGAGACTCACGCTCAGTCTGATGTACGGCACCCAGAACGGGCCCACCATGGCCGCGGGCGCCGAGCTCGTCCAGAAGGAGTGGAAGAGCCTGGGCGTTGAGGTCAAGCTGAAACCGGTGGACAGCCCCGCACTGAACAGCACGCTTTTCGGCTCCGGCAACTGGGACGTCTCCATGGGCCCGATCGCCCTTTCGGCGCCCAACCAGCTCGTCCCCTTCATGGCCGGGCCGACGCCGCCGAAGGGCCTGAACTTCTCCGGAATCGACAACCCCGAATACGCGGCCCTCGTACAGAAGGCCTCGGCGAAGGCCGGCACCGCAGGCTGCCCGCTGTGGCAACAGGCCGAGACGGCACTGATCAAGCACCTCAACGTGGTGCCGTACTACAACTCCCTCACCCCGGTCTTCGGCAACGCGGCCCGTTTCGAGGTCCGTCAGGGCTCGATCGTCCCGTCCTCGATCCGCATGTACGCCAACTAGGGGGACGGCTCGATGACGACTGCGAGGGCCGCCGCGTCGGTTCCGGCGACGCGGACCGCCGACTGGTGGACCAACCGGTGGCTGCTGTTCGGCATCCGGCGCTCGGCCCGGCTTGCGGTGTCGCTGTGGGTGCTCGTCACAGCCGCGTTCCTGATGATCCATCTCGTCCCCGGTGACCCGGTGCGCGCGGCACTGGGCATGACGGCCTCACCGGGCATGGTCGCGGCGCGGCGCGTGGAGCTCGGCCTCGACGCCCCGCTGTGGCAGCAGTACCTGCACTTCCTGGGCGGGCTGTTCACCGGAGATCTGTCCAGCTCCACCATCAGCGGCCAGTCCGTTACGCAGACGATCGGCGACCGGCTGCCCGCGACCCTGCAACTGGCCGGCCTCGCCTTCGTGCTGGCCCTGGCCGTCGCGGTGCCCCTGGGCACGGTGATGGCCGCCCTGACCAGGGGCGGGCGCCGGCGCGGCACCGAACTGGCCTTCACCTCGGGCAGCGTGCTGCTGGCCGCCGTACCGGAGTTCCTGCTCGCGGTCGTGCTGGCCTATGTGTTCGCGGTGCGGCTCGGCTGGTTCCCCGTCGCGGGCATGGCGGGGCCGGGTTCGTACGTGCTGCCGGTGGTGGCCCTGTCGATCGGCCCGGCCTCGGTGCTGGCCAGGATCTGCCGGGTGGAGATGCTGTCGGTCCTGGCCCATGACTTCGTGCGCACCGCACGCGCCAAGCGGCTGCCGGCGCGGAGCGTCTACGTGCGCCACGCGCTGCCCAACGCCCTGACCGCCACGCTCACCCTCGGCGGTCTGCTGCTCTCGGCGATGGTCGCGGGAACGGTCCTGGTGGAGAACGTGTTCGCCTGGCCAGGACTCGGTTCGACGATCGTGCAGTCCATCCTGCAGAAGGACTATCCGGTGGTGCAGGGCGTCGTGCTCGTCTACGGGGCCGGAGTGCTGCTGGTGAACCTGCTGGTCGATGTGGCCCTCGCCCTGCTCGACCCGCGCTCCGTGATCAGGGAGGTCTGATGTCCGCACCCCGCTCCCGATGGCGGGCCGCCGCACGCACCCCCGTCGGCGCCTGCGCCGGGCTGCTGCTGCTCGCTGTGGTCGTCCTGGCCGTCATCGCCCCGGTCCTGTGGGGGGACAGGGCATCCGTCGTGGACACGTCCGCGCTCCAGCAAGGACCTTCCGACGCACATGTGCTGGGCACGGACAGCCTGGGCCGCGACATTCTCTGCCGTGTGCTGGTGGCCACCCGGCTGTCGCTGCTGCTGGCGGTGGGCGCGACCCTGCTGGGCGTGGTCCTGGGGCTGGTTCTCGGCACGGTGCCCTCCGTGCTGCCGCGCCGGGCGGGGCAGTTCGTGGTCTCCGTGGTGAACATCGCGGTCGCCTTCCCCGGCCTGCTGCTCGCCCTGTTCTTCGCGGTCATCTTCGGAGTGGGCGCGACCGGCGCGGTGCTCGCGATCGGCCTGGCGATGGCCCCGGCCTTCGCCCGGCTCACCCATACGCTGAGCGCGTCGGTCGCCGGCCAGGACTTCGTGGCCGCGGCCCGGACCGTCGGTGTCGGCCGGACCCGGCTCCTGACCCGCCACATCCTGCCCAACATCGCCGAGCCACTGGCCGTCAACGCCACCATCGGCGCGGGCGCCTCGCTGCCGGCCTTCGCCGGGCTCTCGTTCCTGGGACTGGGCGTACAGGCTCCCGACTACGACTGGGGCCGGCTCCTCGGAGAGGGCCTCGGCCGGATCAACCTCACCCCCGCCCCCGCACTCGCACCGATGGTGGCGGTCGTCGTCACCGGCCTGGCCTTCAACCTCTTCGGTGAGGCCGCGGCCGCTGCCCTCGGTATACGCACACTGTCCCGCCGGTCCGCCGTTCCCCGTCCGCGCCCAACGCCCGCTCCGGACACCGCCGCGCGACAGCTGCACAGCGACGGTCGGCCCGTCCTGGCGGTGGAGGACCTGCGGGTGGCCTTCCCCGGGCCTGCGGGGTGGACCACCCCCGTACGCGGCGTCAGCTTCGACGTGCACCCGGGAGAGGCCGTCGGCGTGGTGGGCGAGTCCGGCTCGGGCAAGAGCCTGACCGCCATGGCAGCGTCCCGGCTCGTCGAACCACCGGGCCAAGTCACAGCCCGGCGACTCGAGTTCACCGGCGTGCCGCTGCTCGAAACCGGCGAGCGGGAGCTGCGCCCGCTGCTGGGTACGTCCCTTGCCATGGTCTTCCAGGACCCGATGTCATCGTTCAACCCGGTCATGAGCGTGGGGCGGCAGCTCGCCGAAGTCGCCGAACACCATCAGGAACTGTCCCGGAGCGCCGCGTACGCGCGGGCGGTGGACCGGCTGCGTGCCGTGCATGTGCCCGCTCCGGAACGGCGTGCGCGCCAGTATCCGCACGAGTTCTCCGGCGGCATGCGGCAGCGCGCGATGATCGGGATGGGGCTGATGGGCGACCCCAGGCTGATCATCGCCGACGAACCGACCACCGCCCTCGATGTCACCGTGCAGCGGCAGGTGCTGCGCCTGCTCGCCGGGGTACGGGCCGGGCGGGCCACCGCCGTCCTGCTCATCAGCCACGACATCACGGTCGTCGCCCGGAACTGCGACCGGGTGCTCGTCATGTACGCGGGCCGCATCGTCGAGGACCTGCCCGCGGCCGGCCTGTTCACCGCGGCCCGGCACCCCTACACGCGGGCCCTGCTGGCCGCCGTTCCGGATCTCGACACCGACCGGGACCGCCCGCTGGCCGTGATCCCCGGCCGGCCGCCGGAACCGGACCGGATACCGGAGGGGTGCGCGTTCGCCCCGCGCTGTCCCCGCGCCGACGACCACTGCCGTGGCGAGGATCCCGAGCCGGTCACGTACGCCACCGGGCACCGGATCGCCTGCTGGCACCCGGTGGGGAACGGGACCGGGCCGGTCGAGAGGACCAGGAGAGGAAGCAAGGCATGAGCGAACTGGTCTTCGACGGGGTGAGCGTGCGCTACGGCGCCCGCCGCCATGCCCTGACCGCCGTGGACGGCGCGCATCTGACCGTGCCGTCCGGCCAGGTGATGGGCCTGGTGGGGGAGTCGGGCTCGGGGAAGTCGACGCTGGCCCGCGCAGCTGTCGGTCTCGCCCCGCTCGCCACGGGCCGCATCCTGCTGGGCGGGACGGACATACGTCAGCTGCGCGGGCGTCGCCGCCCGCTGCAGATGGTCTTCCAGGACCCGTACTCCTCCCTCGATCCGCGGATGAGTGTCGGGGACTGTGTCGCCGAGGCCCTGCCCCGCGAACGAGGCCGCGGCGGGACGGTCCGGCGAGCCGAGATCGCCCACCTGCTCGAACAGGTCAACCTCGACCCCGGCAGGGCCTCGATGCTGCCCGGGCAGCTCTCCGGCGGGCAGCGGCAGCGCGTGGCACTGGCCAGGGCCCTGGCAGGGCGGCCGCAGGCCGTCATCGCCGACGAGATCACCTCCGCCCTCGACGTCTCCGTCCAGGGCGCGGTGCTCAACCTGGTGCGAGACGTGCAGCGGCAGATGAAGCTGACCATGCTCTTCATCTCGCACAATCTGGCCGTGGTGCGCTATGTCAGCGACCACATCGCCGTGATGTATCTCGGCAGGATCGTCGAGGCCGGCCCCACCGAGGAGGTCCTCGCCGATCCGCGCCACCCCTACACCCGCGACCTGCTCGCCGCCGTGCCCAGCCGTATCCCGGCCCCGGCCGGCGGCGCGGACGGCGACGCCTTCGCGGCCATCGAGCCGGCCGACCCGCACCACCCGCCGCCCGGCTGCCACTACCATCCCCGCTGTCCGGCAGGCCCACAGGCCCATTCCGGGCGCGACGTGTGCCGCACCACGGATCCCTCCGACGACGCCGCAGCACGGCCCCACCGGGCCGCCTGCCATTTCGCGGCCACTGCCGACCTCGCCCCGCCGAAGCGGTTGCGCACGGAAGGCGCTCAGTGACACTCGTAGTCCGGCCCCATCCGCTCCGTCCACGAGGAGACAGCACACTGTGATGCGACGCCTGGGTATCGACGACCTCTACTCCATCGCGCTGCCCGAGCAGCCCGCACTGTCCCCGGACGGCACGCGCGTCGCCTATGTGCTGCGCACCGCCGACCGCGAACACGACCGCGAGGAACGCGCGTTGTGGACGGTGCCGGCCGGCGGCGGCGCGGCACGGCGGCTCACCCGCGGCCCCGCCGACACCGCGCCCGCATGGTCTCCCGACGGCCGGTGGATCGCCTTCCTGCGCGGCGGCGACGGCCCCTCCCAGCTGTGGCTGCTGCCCGCCGACGGCGGTGAACCCGAGCCGGTCACCAGCCTCCCCGCGGGCGCCGGCGCACCAGTGTGGAGCCCGGACGCCACCGCGATCGCCTTCCCCGCCCCGGTCGGCGACAGCCCCGCGACACAGGCTCCCGGTACACCGCCGGCCCCCGTCGTGGTGGACCGGATCGACTACAAGGCCGACGGCGCGGGCCTGCTGGGCACCGTCCGGAGCCATCTGCACATCGTGGACCCCGGCAGCCGGGAGGTCCGGCAGGTCACCCGGGGCGACTGGCACGCGGGGCCCCCGGCCTGGTCGCCGGACGGGAGCTCCCTCGCCTTCTGTGCGGCACGCGGCGCCGACGCCGACCTGACGCTGCGCTCCGAGGCATACGTCGTGGACGCTCTGACCCCCGGCTCCGAGCCACGCCCGACCGGTGCGGCCGAAGGCGCCGCGCATGCCGTCAACTGGACCGCCGAGGGCGACGCACTCCTGGTCGTCGGCCGCACGGACACCGCACTCGGCCACGCGAGCCTGCTGCGCGTCCCGCTGCACGGCGGCGGTGCACCGGTCGACCTCACCGCCGGGCTCGACCGCAACATGATGCCCGGCGGCCCCGGCTACCCGGGCGCACTGCCTCAACCAGCCGCTGACGGCAGGCTGGTGCTCTTCTGCCTCCGTGAGCGCGGCTGCACCCACCTCTACGCGATGAACGCCGACGGCGGCGAACCCCGGCCGCTCGTCGGCGGTGCGGGCCGCGTCGTCTCCGGCCTCTCGACGGCCGGCGACACCGCCGCCTTCGTCCTGGCCACCCCCACCTCGTACGGCGAGATCGTGACCGTCGAGGTGTCCACCGGACGCGAGCAGGTGCTCACCCGGTACGGGGCAGGGCTGGGGGAGATGGAGCTGCTGACCCCGGAGGAACGGGAGTTCACCGTTTCGGACGGCACCACCGTGCACGGCTGGCTGCTCCGCGACCCGGCCTCCGAAGGCCCCGCGCCGCTGCTTCTCGACATCCACGGCGGCCCGCACAACGCCTGGAACGGGGCGGCCGATCCCTTCCACCCCTACCACCAGGTGCTGGCGGCGCGCGGCTGGTCGGTGCTGTTGCTCAACCCCCGCGGCAGCGACGGCTACGGTGCGGCGTTCTTCACCGCCGCACACGGGGCGTGGGGCGAGGCCGACGCACAGGACCTCCTCGAACCCCTGGACACCCTGGTCGCCGAGCGGATCGCCGACCCCCGGCGGCTGGCCGTGGCCGGCTACAGCTACGGCGGGTTCATGACCTGCTACCTGACCGGCCGTGACAACCGCTTCGCCGCCGCCGTCGCGGGCGGCGTGGTCAGCGATCTCACCAGCATGTGCGGTACCAGCGACCAGGCCCACGCGCTGGCGACGGCCGAGCTGGGCGCGCCGCCGTGGCAGGACCGTGAGCGGTACGCGGAACTCTCCCCGTACTCGCGGGTGGAGCAGGTCCGCACTCCGACGCTGGTGGTGCACGGTCAGGCCGACGAACGCTGCCCGGCCGGACAGGCCGAACAGTGGTTCACCGCACTGAGGGAGCGGGGTGTCCCCACCCGGCTGGTGCTCTACCCGGGCGGCTCGCACCTGTTCCTGCTCGAAGGACCGCCCTCCCACCGCGCCGACCTCACCCGTCGCATCGTCGACTGGGTGGAGTGCCACGCCGGTGAGCCCGGACGTGCGGCCCGTGCCCCGCTGGACGCCGCCTACTGGGAACGCCGGCTCGGCGAGCTGACGGCCCGGCACCGGGTGCCGGGCGCGGTCCTGGGCATCTCCCGCGGCGACGAACTCGCCCTGGCCGCCTGCGGTGTGCTCAACAAGGACACCGGCGTCGAGGCCACCGAGGACTCCCTCTTCCAGATCGGGTCCATCACCAAGGTGTGGACCACCACCCTGATCATGCAACTGGCCGACGAGGGGAAGCTCGACCTCGACGCCCCGGTCACCGAGGTCCTTCCCGAGCTGCGGCTGTCGGACCCGTACACGACGAAGCAGGTGACCGTACGGCACCTGCTCACCCACACCAGCGGCATCGACGGCGACATCTTCACCGACACCGGCCGAGGTGACGACTGCCTCGAGGGCTATGTGGACCAGTTGGGCACGGCGGCGCAGATGCACCCGCTGGGGGCGACGTTCTCGTACTGCAACTCGGGCTTCGTCCTGGCCGGAAGGATCGTCGAGAAGCTCACCGGCATGAGCTGGGACTGCGCCCTCAAGGAGCGGCTGTGCGCACCGCTGGGCCTCTCGCACACCGTCACGCTGCCCGAGGAGGCGCTGTGCTTCCGCGCCGCGATGGGGCATGACGCCCAGGGCGACGAGGACCCCAGGCCCGCCCCGGTATGGAGCCTGCCCCGCTCGGCCGGTCCGGCCGGACTGATCACCGCGACGGCGGCCGACGTACTGGCGTTCGCCCGAATGCACCTCGCCGGTGGCACCACTGCCGACGGCACCCGCGTCCTGTCGAGGCAGGCCGCACACGCGATGACCGAGAAACAGGTCGACCTGCCCGACGTGCACACCCTCGGGGACTCGTGGGGGCTGGGCTGGAGCCGCCTCGACGCGAACGGCCACCAGCTCCTCGGACACGACGGCAACACCATCGGACAGTCGGCCTTCCTGCGTCTTCTGCCGGAACAGGACCTTGCCGTGACCCTCCTCACCAACGGCGGAAGCACCCACGACCTCTACCTGGAGCTGTTCACGGAGATCTTCGCCGAACTGGCCGGGATCACCCTGCCGCAGCCGCTCCAGCCGCCGGCCGATCCGGCACCGGTGGACACCGGCCGTCATCCGGGCCGGTACGAGCGGGACGGCGCGCGCATCGAGATTCTTGAGGACGGCGACGGGCTGCGGCTGCGCTACACGGTGACGGGGCCGCTCGCCGACCTGGTGCCCCAGACGGTGCAGGAGGCCGGACTGGTGCCCGTCTCGGACGACCTCTTCGTCGTCAGGCTGCCCGGCAGCCGGTCGTGGACACCCGTGACCTTCTACACGCTGCCGACCGGTGAGCCGTACGTGCACTTCGGTGTCCGCGCCACCCCGAAGGTGTCCTGACATGGAGAAGCCGCACGGCATGCGGATGCCTCACGCTCTCATCGACGTCGCCCGGTTCGCGCGCGCACTGCCCGCCATGATCGACGACATCGGGCGTCTGGTAGGCACGGAGTCGCCGTCGGCCGACCTCGCCGCCGTGGCCCGCAGCGCCGAGACGGTCGCCGGGACCGCCGCACCGTACCTGCGCACCGAGCCCGACCTCATCACCCTCGACGGCCGCACCCATCTGCGCTGGCGGCTGGGCAGCGGCCCCCGGCGCGTGCTGCTGCTCGGCCACCACGACACGGTGTGGCCCATCGGGTCCCTGGCCGGCCGGCCGTTCACCGTCGAGGGCGGAGTGCTGCGCGGGCCCGGCTGCTTCGACATGAAGGCCGGGCTCGTCATGGCGTTCCACGCCATCGCCGCGCTCGGCGCCGAAGCCGTGAACGGGACGACCCTCCTGGTCACCGGCGACGAAGAGCTCGGCTCACCGTCCTCGCGGGAGCTGATCGAGTCCGAGGCGGCCGGCTGCGCCGTGACGCTCGTGCTGGAGGCATCCGCCGACGGCGGTGCGCTGAAGACCGAACGCAAAGGGGTTTCCCTGTACGAGATACGGGTCGACGGCCGGGCCGCCCACGCGGGCCTGGAGCCGCACCGCGGTGTGAACGCCGGCGTCGAGGCCGCCCACCAGATACTCGCGGTCGCAGCCCTCTCGGACACCGATGGCGGCACCACGGTCACTCCGACGCTGCTGACTGCCGGAACCACCACCAACACCGTCCCCGCCCACGGCCGGTTCTCCGTCGACGTCCGCGTGCGCGACGCCGCGGAACAGGCCCGCGTGGACACCGCTCTCCACGGACTGCGACCCGTGCTCGACGGCGCGACGGTCGAGGTGACCGGCGGACCCAACCGCCCACCCCTGCCGCGGACCGCATCGGACGCGCTCTACCGCCGTGCCCGGCGACTGGCCGAAGGACTGGGCCTCGCCCCGCTCACGTCCGCCGCCGTGGGGGGAGCCTCGGACGGCAACTTCACCGCGGGCGCCGGCATCCCGACCCTGGACGGGCTCGGCGCGGTCGGCGGCGGCGCACATGCCGCCGACGAACACGTGGTCGTCGCCGAACTCCCGCGTCGCACAGCTCTGCTGGCGGCGCTCATGAGTGACCTCCTCGCCGCGGACCCGCGGACCGCTCACGACAGTGACGCGATAACGACCGGCGGGAGCACCCGATGACGGACATGTCAGCCGCCACCCCATGCGCGCGGGAGGCCGGCCACGGGATCGTGGCAGACGCGCTGACGGCGGCCGCAGCCGCGGCGCACGCGGCCGGCTGCCAGGTGCGGCCGATCAGTGCCCTGGCCGATCTGGAAGCCGCCTGCGGGCTCTTCGAGGGCGTATGGAAACCGGCCGGCGAAAGCTCGCTGGCAACCACCGAGTTGCTGCGTGCGATGGACAAGGCGGGCAGCTATGTCGCCGCCGCCTTCGACGCTGGGACGGGCGACGAGCTGATCGGCGCCTGTATCGGATTCTTCGGCCCACCGCCCGATGGCGCGCTGCACAGCCACATCGCGGGAGTATCGGCCCGGATGCGCGGCCGCAGCGTCGGCTTCGCCCTCAAGTCGCACCAGCGCGCCTGGGCCCTCCAGCGGGGCGCGGCACAGGTGTCCTGGACCTTCGACCCGCTGGTACGGCGCAACGCCTACTTCAACATCGGCAAGCTGGCCGCCCGGCCCGTGCAGTACCTGCCCAACTTCTACGGCCCGATGAACGACGGCATCAACGGCCCCGACGACACCGACCGTCTGCTGGTGGAGTGGCGGTTGGCAGCCCCCGAGGTCGCCGAGGCCTGCCACGGCCGCCACCGGGTCACCGATGCGGCGGCCGTACGGGCAAGAGGCGCCACCTTCGCACTGGGCGCAGGCGCCGACGGCCGGCCGCAGGCCCATCCCGTTGCCGGGGGCCGCTGCCTGGTCGCCGTGCCTGCGGACATCGAGCAGCTGCGACGCAGCGACCCGCGAACAGCGGCGGCCTGGCGCTCCGCCGTGCGCGATGTCCTCGGCGGGCTCCTCGCCGACCGGTGGCGGGTGACGGGATTCGACCGCGCCGGCTGGTACCTCCTCACAGACAAGGACACAAGGTGAAGCTCACCGGAGTCGAAGTCCGACAGGTCCGGCTGCCGCTGGTGGCCCCCTTCCGCACCTCGTTCGGCACCCAGACGGAGCGCACCGCCCTGCTGCTGCGCGCGGTGGGCACCGAAGCCGAGGGCTGGGGCGAGTGTGTGGCGATGGCCGACCCGCTGTACTCCTCGGAGTACACGGCCGCCGCCGCCGACGTGCTGCGCCGGTACCTCGTCCCCGCGCTGGGACGGTGCCGGCGGCTCGACGGGCTCGGCGTCGCCCCGGCCCTGGAGCCGTTCCGGGGTCATCGGATGGCGAAGGCCGCGTTGGAGATGGCCGTGCTCGACGCCGAACTGCGCACCCGGGGAGTGCCGTTGGCGAAAGAGCTGGGCGCGGTCCACGACCGCGTGCCATGCGGGGTGTCCGTCGGCATCATGGGCTCGGTGCCGGAGCTGCTCGACGCGGTGACCGGCTACCTGGACCAGGGGTACCGCCGTATCAAGCTGAAGATCGAGCCCGGCTGGGACATCGAGCCGGTCCGGGCGGTACGCGAGCGTTTCGGGGACGATCTGCTGCTCCAGGTCGACGCCAACACCGCCTATACCCGGGCCGACGCCCGGCACCTGGCCCGACTCGACCCGTTCGGGCTTCTGCTGATCGAGCAGCCGTTGGACGAGGAGGACCTGCTCGGGCATGCGGAGCTGGCCAGGGTCCTTGCCACACCGGTCTGCCTGGACGAGTCGATCACCTCCGCCCGCGGCGCCGCGGCCGCGATCACCCTGGGCGCGTGCAGCATCGTGAACATCAAGGCCGGCCGGGTCGGCGGCTATCTGGAGGCTCGCCGTATCCACGACGTGTGCGCCGCGCACGGTGTGCCCGTGTGGTGCGGCGGCATGCTGGAGACCGGCCTCGGCCGTGCCGCGAACATCGCGCTGGCCGCGCTGCCGGGCTTCACGCTGCCCGGCGACGTCTCCGCCTCCGACCGCTTCTTCCGGACCGACATCACCGAGCCGTTCGTGCCGGCCGACGGCCACCTCCGGGTCCCCGACGGTCCCGGACTCGGTGTCGTACCGCTTCCCGACGCCCTGGAGGAGTTCACCGTCGACACGGAGTGGATTCCCCTGTGACGGGGCTCTTGTGCCGGCCGACGAAGGCACCGCACAATCCCGTCCACACCGACGAACAGCGGCCGCAAGCACTGTCCGGGGGACCGGGGGTACGGCGCACAGTGAACACGCAACCGCGGGCCAGTCTCAGACGGGTCCTGGAGGATCTCGGCACGACCCTGCTCGACCTCGTGTGCGGCGACCCGGACACAGCGGACGAGATCGGCGGCGTGGTCATCCACGATGTGCTGGACGAACCGGTGCTGCCCCGGCAGGCGTTGGTGCTCGGCATCGGCGTCCACGGGGCGGACGAGACCGTCCGGCTGCTCACCGCCCTCGGCGGGGCCGGCGCGGCGGCGCTGGTGGTCCGCGCTCCGGTGCAGCCCGACGCCGCGGTCACCACGGCGGTGGAGAGATCCGGGGTGGCGCTGCTCGCGCTGACCCGCGGTGCATCCTGGGCCCAGCTCGCCGCTCTGCTGCGCTCACTGCTCGCGGACGGCGATGTCGGAGAGGCGGGCCCGCAGACGCTGGGCGGCACCCCGTCCGGTGACATGTTCGCCCTGGCCAACGCGGTGGCCGCGCTCCTTGACGCCCCCGTCACCATCGAGGACCGGAGCTCCCGTGTGCTGGCCTTCTCCGGCCGCCAGGACGAGGCCGATCCCTCCCGCGTGGAGACCGTACTGGGCCGCCAGGTCCCGGAACGGTTCACCCGCCTTCTGGAGGACCGCGGGATCTTCCGTTCCCTCTACCGCAGCGACCAGCCGGTCCACGTCGACCCACCCGAGACCGACGGATTCCACATCCCGCGCGCCGCGATCGCCGTACGCGCCGGGGACGAGGTCCTCGGTTCCATCTGGGCCGTCGTCCATACCCCGCTCACACCACAGCGCGGCCAGGCACTGCGCGATGCGGCCAAACTGGTGGCGCTGCACATGCTGCGCCTGCGGGCCGGCGCCGACGTCGAGCGCCGGCTCCGGGCCGACCTGGTCTCCACCGCCCTGGAAGGGGGACCGGGCGCCGCCGAGTCGCTGGGCAGGCTCGGCCTGACCGACTACGCGGGTGTCGTCCTCGCCCTGGCCGTGCCGGACCCGCCCGAGCTGACCGGTTCGACCGACCTGCACGCCCAGCACGCGGCCGAACGCCAGCGCCTGGCCGACGCCTTCGCCATGCACCTCTCCGCCATCCACGCCCGCGCCGCCACGGCGCTCATCGGCGACGTGGCCTACGGCATCCTCCCTGTGCCCCGCCACCAGACGGACGCGGAGGAGAGGGCGGCCCGCACCGGCACCGACTTCCTCACGCGCATCGGGGACCGGCTGGCCCCGCTCATCGGCATCGGCCCCACGGCCCGGGACAGCGGCGCACTGGCCCGTTCCCGCGGAGGAGCGGACCGGGCACTGCGCGTTTTGCGAGCCAACGGAGGCCCCCGTCGGCTCGCCCGCATCTCGGACGTCCATGTCGAGGCGCTTCTGCTCGACCTCGCCGACCTCGCCGCCGAGCGAGGCGATGCCCCGACCGGCCCGCTGGCCAGGCTGCTCGCCTACGACCGGCAGCACGACTCCCCCCTCGTCGACACCCTCAGCGTCTGGCTCAACACCTTCGGAGACGTCCCGGCGGCCGCCGAGGAGATGTACGTCCACCAGAACACCTTCCGGTACCGGCTACGCCGTGCCACCGAAGTCGCCCGGGCCGACCTCACCGACCCCGACGTCCGCTTCGCCCTGATGCTCCAGCTGCGTCTGCTGCGCCGCCCCGACACGTCCGCACGCTGACAAGACGGGCGGCGCCGCAGCCAGGGGCGGGAACCGGACCGGTCCCCGCCCCTGCTCATGCGCTGCCGCCCCGGTTCACTTCGGGCAGTACTCCGCCTCGATGACCGCCTGGCTGTTCCCGGACCAGTCGCCGTTGAAGTTGAGGGCCAGCGAGTGCTTGCCGTCCGCCGAGGTCACGGCCTGCGAGGCCGAGCCCTGGATGTTGCCGCCGTGGCCCCAGACCGTGACGCCGCAGGACGGCGAGAACTTCATCAGCCCCAGGCCGTATGCCGTGATCAGTCCGGACCCGCTGACCGGGACGGTTGTCTTCATCTCCTCGAGCTGCTTCGCGGGCAGCAGCCTGCCACCCAGCAGCGCCGAGTAGAAGCGGTTCAGATCACCGGAGCTGGAGACCATCGCGCCCGCCGAGGCCGCGGCCGACGGATTGAGCTCGGTGACGTCGTAGGACGGGTCCGCCGGCTGCGGCGCCAGGGAGAGCTTGGAGTACGCGCGCGAGCTCGGCACCGGCATCGACGAGGCGGTGCGGGGGACGGAAGTGGCGAACAGACCGAGCGGATTGACGATCCGCCGCTTGATCTCGTCCTCGTACGAGCGGCCCGACACCTTCTCGATGATCATTCCGGCGAGAACGTAGTTGGTGTTGGAATAGCTCCAACTCGTGCCCGGGTCGAAGAGCGGCTTCTGCCGCATGGCGATGTCCACCAACTGCGGGGGCGTGTAGGTGTCATAGCGGTGCTCCAGGAACTTCACCGTGAAGCCGTTCTCGAGGAACTCCGGATCGGCGGTGTAGCTCGGGATTCCGCTGGTGTGGTTGAGCAGCTGCCGCACGGTGACACGGCGGCCGTCGTTCCCGTTGCCCCGAACCACGCCGGGCAGCCACGAGTCGACCGTGCCGTCGAGGTCGACCTTGCCCTCCGCCTCCAGCTGGAGCATCACCGTCGCGACGAAGGTCTTGGTCATGCTGCCGATCCGGTAGAGGTCGGCCGACGAGCGCGGCGCACCCGTCTTCAGGTTGCCGACGCCCGAAGTGCCCATCCAGACCGAGTACGCGTCATTGACCTGCCCAGTGACTCCGGGGACGCCGTCCCTGACCGCGGTGTCCATGGCCTGCTGGGTCTGCGTGTGCCCGAGGCCGACGCCGGCCACCGCCGGTGAGGTGAACGAAGCGGCGGCCAACGCCGCCGCTGTCACCAGGCCCACCGCACCGATCCGTGCTGTGCGCGCTGCCATCTGCTGCCCCTTCGGTTGCTGTCCTTGTCGGCAACGGCCGCACCGTGCGGCGCGGCGGTTGCCCGGGTTTCTCGAACTGGCGATGTCTGGAAGGTAGGGGGAGCCGCCAGGCCGCCGCTTCGTCGGGGGCGACAACGCGGGACGCCACGCTCATCGGGGACAACGAACGGGGGAGAAGGGGCGCGGCTCACTTCTCCGCCCCTGAGTGGATCCGCCCTTGTGTACGGGCATGTCCGGACTTCGCGGCGGGCGGTCAGCTCTCGCTCAGGAGCGTGTCCCGGAGAAGGCCGACCAGGTCACCGGGGTCGGCCCGGCCCAGTTCGTCGAAGGCGCCCGAGTGCCGGCCCAGCAGGATCCCCGTCACGGCCGCCACCATCAGCTCGGCGCGCAGCGCCGGCCGGTCCGCCCCTTCGCGCACGAAGCGTTCGCGCAGGGGCTCGACGAGCCGCGCGTGCAACGCCGCACGTGCGGCGTCCTGCGCCGCCGGTTCGCTCAGCTGCTGCACCGCGACCTGGAGCAGCGGGACGGGGCCCCGCCGGTCGGCCCGGTCGAAGGCCTCGTGCAGCCGCTGCTCGTCAAAGAGGTCGGCCGGCGTCATGTCGCCCTGTTCGGCGGCCAGCGCAGCGATGTAGAGCAGGGTCTTGCTGCCGAAGTAGCGTGCGATCAGTGCCGGGTCCACCCCGGCACGTTCACCGATGTCACGGGTGGTGGTGCGGTCGAAACCCCGTTCGGCGAACAGGTCGCTCGCGGCCGCGAGCAGAAGCTCGCGGCTGCGGCCCGCGTCGCGGCGGCGCCCCTGCGTCCCGCCGCTCACTGCTCCGCACCGGTGGGCCGGATGGGGCCGGCGGATTCGGGGGCCGTGCCGCTGTCGGCCGCGACCGGGAGGTTCCCGCCCCGGACCGTCGCCGTGTCGCGGTGCGCGCCCGAGCGCGTCAGAAGGTATGCCACGACGGCGGTGGCGGCCCAGACCGCACAGCCGGTCAGTCCGGCCGTACGGTAACCGCTCTCGGGCGGAAGACCGTGGCCGGGTTCGGTGGCGGCCTGGAGGATCACGGCGCTCAGGGCGCTGCCGGTCGAGTAGCCCATGTACTTCACGACCTGATTGAAACTCATGGCGCTCCCCGTTTCGTGCGCGGGGACGCTTGCGACCACGATCCCCGGCGTGACCGCGAAGTTGACGCCGACACCGAGTCCGGCCAGGGCCATCGTCACGAACACCTCCCACAGGCTGCCGTGGGCGAACACGAAGGTCAGCAGGGCCGCAAGGGAGAGGAGACAGCTCACGGGCAGCAGGCGGACCGGCGGCTGGTTCCGGACCAGGATCCGCACCACGCGGCCGGCGACCAGACTGCCCACGGAGAACGGCACCAGGATCAAGCCGGTGACAATCACGGAGGATCCGAAACCGTACCCGGCGCTCGACGGCGTCTGCACGTACCGGGTCACGAGAGAGATCAGCAGATACATGCCGACGCCGCCCATCACGGTCGTGAGATGCGCGGCGAATACCGTGCGGTCACGGATCAGACGCAGGTCCACCAGGGGATGGGCGGTGCGCAGTTCCTGCAGCACCCAGCCGGCCAGCAGAAGCAGCGAGACGGCGCCGAGTACGAGCAGCGGGGGCGAGCCCCAGCCCCAGCGTTCCCCCTGGGTCAGGGTGAACAGGAGCCCGCTCATGCCGAGCGCGAGAAGCAACGTCCCCGGTACGTCCATCGGGCGTGCCGGACGCGTCGGAGGCCGGGGGAGCACGACGGCCGCGGCGATGAGAGCCAGGGTGGTGGCGATCACGGCGAACCAGAATCCGGCGTACATGCCGAGGCTCTCGGCGAGCAGTCCGGTGAGCGGGTAGCCGATTCCCACGCCGGCCGCCGTCGTGAGTGAGAGCGTCGACAACGCCGACCGGGCCCGCTCGGGCGGCACGGAGTCCCGCGCGGTGGCGATGGCCAGCGGAACGAGGCCCATGCCCACGCCCTGGAGCGCCCGGCCCACGATGAGGCAGGAGAAGCCGAGCGGCAGCGCCGCCAGCAGGCTCCCGACGAGCACCACGGCAAGACCGGTCAGGACCACCTTTCTGCGGTGGGGGCCGTCCCCCAGACGCCCCATGGCCGGAGTGGCGACGGCCCCGACCAGCATCGTGACGGTGAGGGACCACTGTGCGTCGGTCACCGAGACGTGGTCCACAGCGGCGATGGTCGGGATCAGCGGGGCGCCGAGGCTGCTGATGACCGCGACCAGCATGCCGAGCGACACCAGTACCGGGACCAGTGCCCGCTGCTGCCACGGGGAGGGGGCGGGGCCGGATATCGGATGCACGGGGCGGACCGTTCCTGTCGTCGAGCTTCATCATCAAGCGATGTCATCAGGTGATGACGAACAGTGTCGCACGTCTGGGGTCCGAAGAGTCCTGGGGGTCGTTCCGTCGCTGCCACGCCGACGGGTGGGGCGGACGCGGCCGGAGGTCGCCCCGGGAGACGTGGGCGGGCTTCGGGCCGACATTGGCGACGAGCCCTCTGTCGTGACCATTGCCGACGACGCCTCGCCTCGCTATGTTAATCGAAAATCACATCTGTGCGACATGAGTGACGGCGTGTCAGTCGCACAACTGGCAAGTGCGCAAAGGAACCCGGAACCGGCTGGCTCATCAGGGAAGCAGGAAAGTCAATGGAAAATCTCAGCAGGCGGAAGGCTCTGTCCCTCGGCGTCGCCCTCGGCCTCGTAGGCGTGGCGGGCCCCGCCCAGGCGTGGGCGTCGACGGGCTCGGCGAAGGGAGCTGCCGCGGCGACCGGTGCGGAGGGGGTCTGGGACGCCGTGGCGGACCCTCTGATGGTTTCGATGCTTGAGAACGGCCACGTTCCCGCGATCAACGCCGGGTGGGAGTCGTGGGTGAACAACGGCGATCAGCTGCCCAGCGGTGTTCCGGCCGAGTTCTCCACGTACCTGGGGCAGGTCAACAAGCTGCCCTCCTGGGCCGACCCCGTCAAGCTGACCCGCGCCGCCGACTTCAACCGGCGCAGGGATCTGTACCTCTTCATGCTGTACGGCCTCGGCAGCGGAATCATGAGCACCGTGATCCCCCGTGAGGCCAAGAGCGTCTACTGGGCCGCGGGCGGCTCCAACATGCAGGACCGCGCGGCCAAGACGTTCACGTTCGGCTACGACCTGTCCCAGCTGAAGGCGTTCGAGCCGGAGGGGCAGTTCATCGTCACGGCCAACAAGACGCGTGTGGTGCACGCCGCGGTGCGTCACCTGCTGCCGCAGTCGCCGCACTGGACGGCGGTCTCCGACGAGAAGATCCCGATCAGCATCGCCGACATCCTGGTCACCTTCCACAGCCTGGGCACCTACGTACACAGGAAGCTGCTCGAATGGAAGATCTCGTTCCCGGCCGCGGACCAGGAGGCGTTCCTGCACTCGTGGCAGGTCGCCATTCACCTGCTCGGTGTGCCGGACGAGTACATTCCGCAGACCTGGGCGGAGGCGGACGCGCAGTCGGCGCAGGTCCTCACCCCGATCCTCACCCCGACGACCGAGGGCATCGCGCTGGCCGAGGAACTGCTCGGCCTGACCGCCCAGGTCGACCTCGGCGTCACGCGCGGGTTCCTGAACGAGTTCGTCCGCTACGTCCTCAGCGACGAGGTCGGCGACTGGCTGGGGCTGAAGCGCGACTACGTGGCCGCGGCCGCCGTCCGCGTCGCATGGCCGGCGTACATCGCGTTCCGTGAGGGTCTGTCGCCCGTCATGCCGGGCACCTTCTACGCGGTCGACCAGATGGTGCGCGCCCTGGGCATGCTCTTCCTCAACAAGGGCGACTCCGGGACCACCACGCCCATCACGATCCCCACCGGGAACAGGACGGACTGAGCCGCACAGCAGGTCCCACCGGTGCTCGCCCCCTCGGAAGCCGTGCCGGGGGGCGGGTGGCGCCGTGGCGTCGCGCGAGGTGTGTGACGACGTGGCGCCTCATCGCGTGCCCGGTCGCGATGTCCGTTCAGAGGCCCAGAGCGCCCACGACCAGGGCGGTCACGGCCTCACGGTGGCGAGGGCTGTCCTGCCACCGCAGCCTGCGTCCGGCCTCGACCACCACGCCGAACCCCGCGTGCACCAGCACCCGGGCCTGGCGTGGGTCCAACTCGGGGCGAGCGAGGCGCAGTTGATGCTCCCAGACGGCGATGTGTTCCCGCTGTGCAAGCACCAGGGGCCGCCGCAGACCGGCCGGCAGACCGGCGAGCTCGGCCTCGGCCACGCTGTTGAGCTCGGTGTGCTCGAAGCTGTAGGCCACGTACGTCGCTGCCAGCGCCACGATGGCGTCGTGCGGGCCGTCCACCTCCCGCAGACCGTGTTCCACGCCCTGGGCCAGCAGCGCCGCGGCCTGGAGGCACGCAGCCGCCAGGATGTCGATCTTGCCGGGGTAGTGGCGGTAGAGCGCGGACGGGGCCAGCCCCACGGCCTCCGCGATCTGGCCGTTGGTGACGCTGGCGAATCCGTCCCTGGCGAACAGCGGAACGGAGGCCGCGAGGATCTCCGCGCGCCGTGTGCGCGGCACCGGCTGGGCGGGCAACTCGACGGGACGGGCGCTCGCCGGGCCGGCCGCCGGGTCGCTCGCGACCACGCCCATCGCGGACGCCAGCAGCAGTTCCTCCGCGCGGCGTTGGGCGATCGAGGTGTGGTGCATCGTGATGGAGGCGATCGCACCGAGGGCCGCCACGGCACGCAGGCGCTCGTCCGCAAGGGGGTGTTCGCGCTGTACCGCCGCGTCGACCCGCCCGACGAGGCGGCCGAACTTCACCGCAAGACGCCGGCGGTCCCCGCTGCTGAGGTATCGGGCCTCCCACCGGTACACGCCGCCCGACGCACGGTGCGCGACGGTGATGCGGGTGATCTCCGTGAGTACATCCGGCAAGGCTGCCCCGGGCGGCACCTCGTCCACCGCGGTGACCAGGCCGTCCACCATGACGTCGGCGCACTCGGCGAACAGTGCGTACTTGTTCGGGAAGTGCCGGTACAGGGCAGCTGCGGTGATGCCCACACCGGCGGCCACTTCCTCCATGGACGCCGTGTGGTAGCCGCGCTCACTGAAGACCCGCCCGGCCGCCTCGAGGATGAGCTGTCGGCGGTTGCGGGGCCGGGTTGCCACGGCCCGGTCGGCAGGAGTGGCCGAACGGGCGGATCGGGAGGCGGGGGCCATACGGATCAGTCAATCACACGCCGTCAGGAGCCCGGGCTCCCTCGGTGAGGACCGCTCGGAAAGTGACTTACGGATCACTTGTCGGTGTCAGGGCGCGGGCCCGCCGTCCGGATCCGGTGCGGGACCGGCCGCTCAGGCGAAGGTGAGGACGGGCTTGACCACGCTGCCGTCCCGCATGGCGGCCACCGCCGCGCCGATCTCCTCGAACGGGAAGGTGGTGACCAGCCGGTCGATCGGGAAGAGGCCACGCCGGTGCAGGCCGATCAGTTCGGGGATGAAGCGGCCGGGGTCGGAGTCGCCCTCGAGCACCCCGTGGACGCGGACCCCCTTGGCGAGGAGGCCCATCACGTCGAACGTCACCTCACCGCCCATGCCGAGGAGGGCGAGTTCACCCCGTGGGCGCAGCGCACCCACGGCCCGGCGGGCCATCTCCGGTCGGCCGGTGGTCTCGACGACGTAGTGTGCGCCGCCTCCGGTGAGGTCGCGCAGCGCCGCCGCCGGACCGTCCCCGGGGGCCAGTGCTGTCTTGGCGCCGAGTTCCGTGGCCAGGGAGCGGCGGGAGGCGACAGGGTCGACGGCCACCACCGGGTCGCATCCCACGGCCACCGCGGCCATCAGCGCGCTCAGACCGACCCCGCCCGCCCCCAGGACGACCAGCGAGGAACCCGGTTCGGGGCGCAGCCGGTTGAGTACCGTGCCGGCGCCCGTCTGGCCGCCGCAGCCCAGCGGCGCCGCGACCGCGGCCGGCAGGTCGGAGGGCACCTTGACCACGCCGCGTTCGTGGACCACGGCGTGCGTGGCGAAGCTGGACTGACCGAAGAAGCCGGCGCGCAGCGGTGCGCCGTCGAGAGAGAGCGGGGTGGTGCCGTCGTCGCGGCCACCGGAGAAGTTCAGGGCCTGCGCCGCGCGGCAGTAGGCCGGGTGGTCCGCCGCGCACTGCGCGCAGGCGCCGCAGCTGGCGAAGGTGAGGCAGACGTGGTCCCCCGGCGCGATGCCGGTCACCTCCGTGCCCACCGCCTCGACCCGGCCGGCGCCCTCGTGGCCGAAGACCATCGGGGTGAGGTGCCGGGGCCAGGTGTCCCGCATCCCCAGGTCGGTGTGGCAGATCCCGGCCGCGGTCATCCTCACCAGCACCTCGCGCGGCCGCGGATCCTCGAGATCCGCGGCCCGCACGGTGAACGGCACGCCAGGCGCCTCGGTGACCGCGGCGCGGACGCGCCTCACGAACCCTCTCCGGCACGCGGGCCGCGCTGCGGGGTCCCGGTGACGCGCTCCAGGAAGAAGTAGTAGAAGGGGCCATCGGCGGGGACTCCCTTGGCGTTCATGATCCCCATCAGCGTGGTGTCGTCCACCTGCTTGAAGTGGTCGAAGACCGGCCGGCCGTCGTAGACCATGGTGGCCGTCGGCTCTCCGCGGAACTCGACGGTCCACAGGCTGGCCTCACCCTGGCCGAGCTCGAGGTTGGAGTACAGCTCGCCCTCCGCGTTCCAGCACATCAACGGCTTGGCGTCGTGCAAGGAGTCGAACCTCTTGCCGTACCAGTTGGCCTTCGGCAGCATGCCGACGAGGGGGTGGCCGGTGCTGAACTCTCCGCCCTTCCACTCACCGAGTATCTCCTCGGGGCGAACGGTGGCCAACAGTGCCCAGATCTCGTCGAGGTCAGCGGCGGCGACCGGGCCGTCCGCGCTCCGGAGCTCCTGGAACCGGGCGCGGGCCTCGAGCACGTTCATAGGGGTGTCCTCTCGTCGTTGCTGAACCACGGAGTGAAACGCAGGGTGTTGCAGGTGAGGGCGCGGGGCCCCGTCGGCCTACCGGGGGGCGGGTGGAGCGGAACCCCGGGCCGCGGAGACCTGTGCGAGTGAGGAGCGCCGAGCGAACGGGAACGCAAGGTCGCCGGTGACCGCGCCGGGGTGGCCCACGGCGCCGAGGCACAGCAGCACATGGCGTTCGGCGACCTCCTCGGCGGTGAGCGGACCGTCCTCGCGGAACCAGTTGGCGACCCCCTGGCACATGATGAGGACCGAACGTGTCGCGTCGGCCGGAATCGGCGTGGTGAACACGCCCCCGGCGCGGCCCGCCTCGACCGTGTCCAGGAGCATGTGCTCGAGATAGTCCCGCAGGGCTATGTAGCGGGCCCGGTTCTGTGGCTCCAGACTCCGGATCTCGGTGTCCAGGAAGGCCAGTTGTCTGCGATGGGCCATATAGAGCACGATCGATTCGACCATGCCGCAGAGCCGCGCCAGCGGATCGTCCCCGGCTTCCCCGGCCGCGGCCCGGCAGCGGTCCAGGACGTCCTTGACGGACGTCTCCAACAACGTGGCCAGCAGAGCCTGTTTGTTCTCGTAGTGGTAGTACAGCGCGGGCACGGTGACGCCGACCCGGCCCGCGATGTCCCGTACCGAAGTGCCGTGGTAGCCATGCTCGTTGAAGGCCTTCATGGCGTGCTCCAGTATCGGGTGCAGGTCGAGCGGTCCGTAGGAGCGCCAGTGCTCCGCCGGGGGCGTGGTGTCTTGGCTCGGCTCGGTGCTCAACGACTCTCCTCGGGGCGGGCGACGAACGGCGACATCGTAAGGCCGTGAGTCCGAAAAAGCTCCCTCCGGATGCTTAGCGAGCGATCAGGGAATCCTGGCGATTCCCGTCCGGCCTGATCGTACTTCCCCGGACAAGATCCAGAAAAACATCTGCTGCACAGGCAGTTGACCGCTCATTGTCGCGCTCCTATCTTCTTAGCGAACGCTCAGTAAGGTCCCGGTTGTTCGGCGGCGAGACCCGCCGGGCACCGAGAGAGGAACCCATGAGCCATCAACCCCCTGCCCCTCCCCGCCGCGACGTCGCGGGCCCGCTGGACGGCGTGCGCGTGGTCGAACTGGCGGGGATAGGTCCCGGTCCGTTCGCCGCGATGCTGCTCGCCGACCTGGGCGCGGACGTGGTGCGCGTCGACCGCCCCGGCCCCTCGCCGCTCGGCGGCGATCCCGCCCATGAAGTGACCAACCGCAACAAGCGTTCCGTCCTGGTCGACCTCAAGTCACCCGAGGGGCCGGATACCGTCCGGGCGCTGGCGGCACGGGCCGAGATCCTGGTGGAGGGATACCGGCCGGGTGTCGCGGAGCGGCTCGGCGTCGGCCCCGAGGAGTGCATGGCCGTCAACCCCGCTCTGGTGTACGGCCGGATGACCGGCTGGGGCCAACAAGGGCCTCTCGCGTCCTTGGCCGGACACGACATCGGCTACATCGCCACCGCCGGCGTCCTTTCGATGAGCGGCGCGCCGGACGGGCCGCCGGTCTTCCCCGCCAACCTGCTCGGCGACTACGCGGGCGGTTCCCTCTACCTCACCACCGGCGTACTCGCCGCACTGCTCACTGCCCGCCTCACCGGCCGCGGCCAGGTGGTGGACGCCGCGATCGTGGACGGCACCGCACACCTCACCACCATGTTCTGGGGCATGTTCGCCGAGGGCACCTGGCAGGACGCCCGAGGCCGCAACCTGCTCGACGGCGGCTGCCCGCACTACGGCGTCTACGAGACCGCCGACGGCGGCTGGATGGCGGTCGGCGCCCTGGAGCCGCAGTTCTACGCGGTATTCGTCTCCCTGCTGGGTGCGGACGCCGAGGACCTGCCGGATCGTGCCGACCCGGGCAATTGGCCCGCTCTGAGGGCCGTGTTCACCACCCGGTTCAAGGCCGCCACCCGCGAGGAGTGGACGGCGGTCTTCGAAGGCACCGACGCCTGCGTCGCGCCGGTGCTCTCGCTGCACGAGGCGGCCGGCCACCCGCACCTGACCGGACGTGGCACCTACACCGAGG
Organism: Streptomyces sp. NPDC058221; assembly: GCF_042882365.1. Classification (NCBI taxonomy): domain Bacteria; kingdom Bacillati; phylum Actinomycetota; class Actinomycetes; order Kitasatosporales; family Streptomycetaceae; genus Streptomyces; species Streptomyces sp. NPDC058221. The sequence goes on from NZ_JBHVWF010000090.1 coordinate 25,994, forward strand.
CGCACGGCATCATCCAGCCCGCTCCCGCACCCCGGTTCTCCGACACCCCCGGCACCCTCCGGCTGCCTCCCGCCGCCCCCGGCGCGCACACCCCCGACGTGGCCCGCGACTGGGACGTGCCCGAACTCCTGAAGGACCACCGCTGATGCAGCTCTCCTCACCCCTGACATACGCCGGCGATCCGCGCGCCACCGCGGACCGGGCCGCTGCGCTGGAGTCCGCCGGCCTCGACGCCCTCTGGGTGGCCGAGGCCTACGGCTTCGACTCCCCGACGATCATGGGGTACCTCGCCGCGAGGACCGAGCGGATGCGGATCGGCTCGGCCATCCTCAACGTCTACTCGCGCACCCCCGCGCTGATCGCCCAGACCGCGGCGGGACTCGACGCCCTCAGCGGCGGCCGCGCCATCCTCGGCATCGGCGCCTCCGGACCCCAGGTGGTCGAGGGCTGGCACGGCCGCCGTTACGACCGGCCGCTGGGCCGCGCCCGTGAGGTGATCGAGCTGTCCCGGCGGATCTGGCGGCGCGAGGTGATCGAGCACCACGGCATCACCGACATGCCGCTGCCGCCCGAGAAGGGCGGCACCCTCGGCAAGCCGCTGAAGCTGCTGAACCACCCGGTCCGCGGCACCATCCCGGTCTACCTCGCAGCGCTGGGCCCGGCCAATGTCCGGATGGCATCCGAGATCGCCGACGGATGGCTGCCGTTCCTCTACGTCCCCGAGTATGCCGCCAAGGTCTGGGGCGGGCCCCTGGCCGAAGGCGCCGCCAAGCGTGACCCCGCGCTCGGCCCGCTCTCGGTCGTGGCCGGCGGTCTGCTGGCCATCGGCGACGACGCCGAGGCCGTCCGTGACCTGATGCGCCCCGCCGTCGCCCTCTACGTCGGCGGCATGGGCGCGCCCGGCCGCAACTTCTACCACGACCTGGTCTGCTCCTACGGATACGAGTCCGCCGCGGCGGCCATCCAGGAGCACTTCCTCGCGGGCCGCAAGAAGGAGGCGGAGGCCGCGGTTCCGGACGAGCTGCTGGAGCAACTCTGCCTGGCCGGCCCCGAGGGCTACGTCCGCGACCGCGTCGAGGTCTTCCGTGAGGCGGGCGTGACCATGCTCAACGTCACCCCCGTCGGTCCCGATCCCGCCCGGCTGATCGAGCAAGTGAGGAACTGGCTGTGACACTGCGACGCGACCTCTTCGGCCCCGACCATTCGGCCTTCCGCGAGACGGCGCGGACCTTCCTGGACAAGGAGGTGGCCCCGCACCACGACCGTTGGGAGAAGGACGGCGTCGTCGACCGCGAGGTGTGGCGCTCGGCGGGCCGCCAGGGCCTGCTGGGCATGGCCGTCGGTGAGGAGTACGGCGGCGGCGGGACCGCCGACTTCCGGTACAGCGCCGTACTCATCGAGGAGTTCGCCCGCGTCGGCGCCTCCGGACTGGCTCTGAGTCTGCACAACGACATCGTCGGCCCGTACCTGACCCGGCTCGCCGACGAGAAGCAGAAGCGCCGCTGGCTGCCCGGTTTCGTCTCGGGTGACATCGTCACCGCCATCGCCATGACGGAACCCGGCGCCGGCTCAGACCTGCAGGGCATTCGTGCCACCGCCACCGACCAGGGGGACCACTACCTGCTCAACGGCACGAAGACCTTCATCTCCAACGGAATCCTCGCCGATCTCGTCGTCGTGGTCGCCTGCACCACGCCCGAGGGCGGAAGCGGTGGGCTGAGCCTGCTCGTCGTCGAACGCGGCATGGAGGGCTTCGAACGCGGACGCAACCTCGACAAGATCGGCCAGAAGGCCCAGGACACCGCAGAGTTGTCGTTTACCGATGTGCGCGTCCCCAAGGAGAACCTGCTGGGGGCGGAGAACGAGGCCTTCACCTACCTGATGGGCAACCTCGCACAGGAGCGGCTGGCCATCGCGGTCGGTGCCGCCGCCGCGGCCGAGGAGATCCTCGACGTCACCACGCGGTACGTGAAGGAGCGCGAGGCCTTCGGGAAGCCGCTGGCCAGGCTCCAGCACATCCGCTTCGAGATCGCCGAGATGGCCACCGAGGCCGCGGTCACCCGCACCTTCCTGGACCGCTGCGTCACCGAGCACAGCGAGGGCAGGCTCGACGCCGTGCACGCCTCGATGGCCAAGTGGTGGGCCACCGAACTGCAGAAGCGGATCGTCGACCGCTGCCTGCAACTCCACGGCGGATACGGCTACATGAGCGAGTTCAAGGTGGCGCGGGCATTCCTCGACAGCCGTATCCAGACGATCTACGGCGGAACCACCGAGATCATGAAGGAGATCATCGGCCGCTCCCTGCTCGGTTGAGCGTCGTCCACTCCTCGCGGCAACGCCCCTGTTGCGTTCGCAGCATTCTCCGACCCGGCACGGAAGGCACTCAAGGTGAGCACCGAAGCGTACGTGTACGACGCGATCCGCACCCCGCGCGGTCGCGGCAAGGCCAACGGGGCCCTGCACGGCACCAAGCCGATCGACCTGGTCGTCGGCCTGGTCCACGAGACCCTCCGTCGCTTCCCGGACCTCGACCCGGCGGCCGTCGACGACATCGTGCTCGGTGTGGTCGGCCCGGTGGGTGACCAGGGCGCGGACATCGCCCGCACCGCCGCCATCCTCGCGGGCCTGCCCGACACGGTGGCCGGCGTGCAGGAGAACCGCTTCTGTGCCTCCGGGCTGGAAGCCGTCAACATGGCTGCGATGAAGGTGCGTTCGGGCTGGGAGGACCTTGTGCTTGCGGGCGGGGTGGAGTCCATGTCACGTGTCCCGATGGGCAGTGACGGCGGTGCCTGGGCACTGGACCCGCGGACCAACCACGACACCGGCTTCGTCCCGCAGGGCATCGGCGCCGACCTGATCGCCACCCTGGAAGGCTTCTCCCGGCACGACGTGGACTCCTTCGCCGCGCTCTCCCAGGAGCGGGCCGCCGCCGCCTGGAAGGACGGGCGCTTCGACCGCTCCGTCGTGCCCGTACGGGACCGCAACGGGCTGCTGGTCCTCGACCGGGACGAGCACATCAGGCCCGGTACCACCGCCGAGAGCCTGGCGGGGCTCAAGCCCTCCTTCGCCGCGCCCGGCGAGATGGGCGGCTTCGACGCGGTGGCGCTGCAGAAGTACCACTGGGTGGAGAGGATCGACCACGTTCACCACGCGGGCAACTCTTCCGGCATCGTCGACGGAGCCGCCCTGGTCGCCATCGGCAGCAGGGATGCCGGCGAGCGCCACGGCTTGACCCCGCGTGCCCGGATCGTCTCCGCCGCCGTGTCCGGCGCGGACCCCACCATCATGCTGACGGGCCCCGCGCCCGCCTCCCGCAAGGCGCTCGCCAAGGCCGGGCTGACCGTCGAGGACATCGACCTCGTCGAGATCAACGAGGCCTTCGCCGCTGTCGTCCTGCGCTACGTCAAGGACATGGGGCTGAGCCTGGACCGGGTCAACGTGAACGGCGGCGCCATCGCGCTCGGCCACCCCCTCGGCGCCACCGGCGCGATGATCCTGGGCACCCTCATCGACGAGCTGGAGCGCCAGGACAAGCGTTACGGTCTGGCCACCCTCTGCGTGGGCGGCGGCATGGGCATCGCCACCGTCATCGAGCGTCTCTGACCGTCCCCCTTCCTACGGAGAACACAGACATGACCGAGAGCACGACCATCCGCTGGGAACAGGACGGGACCGGCGTCGTCACCCTCGTACTCGACGACCCCGACCAGTCCGCGAACACCATGAACGCCGCGTTCATCGACTCGCTGGACGCCGTCGCGGCGCGACTGACGGAACATCGCGACGATATTCGGGGCGTCATCGTCGCCTCCGCCAAGAAGAGCTTCTTCGCGGGCGGCGACCTGCGGGACCTGATCTCCGTCACTCCCGAGACAGCCGGGGCCTCCTTCGAGGCCGGGATGCGCGTCAAGCGTTCGCTGCGGGTTCTGGAGACGCTGGGCAAGCCGGTCGTGGCCACCATCAACGGCGCGGCCCTGGGCGGCGGTTACGAGATCGCGCTGGCCTGTCACCACCGAGTGGTGCTGGACAGCCCGGCCGCCCGCGTCGGACTTCCCGAAGTCACCCTGGGCCTGCTGCCCGGTGGCGGGGGAGTGACCCGCACGGTCCGCATGTTCGGTGTGGCGGCCGCCCTGCAGAAGGTCCTCCTGGAGGGCGCCCAGTATGGACCCGCTCGCGCCCTGGAGGCCGGTCTGGTCGACGAGATCGCCGCCCGGCCTGATGAACTCCACTCCAGGGCACGGGCGTTCATCGACGCCAACCCGCAGTGCGTGCAGCCCTGGGATGCTCCCGGGTACCGCATCCCCGGCGGTACCCCCGCGACCCCGGAGCTCGCCGCGCAGCTTCCCGCCTTTCCCGCGCTGCTGAAGAAGAAGACCGGGGGCGCACCCAGCCCGGCGCCGCGCAACATCATCGCGGCGGCCGTGGAGAGTGCCCAGGTCGACGTGGACACGGCCTTCGTGGTGGAAGCCGGGTACCTGACGGAACTGGTCACCGGGCAGGTCACCAAGAACATGATCCAGGCGTTCTTCTTCGACCTCCAGACGGTCAACTCCGGTGCCGGCCGCCCAAAGGGAGTCGAGCCGCGCAAGGTGACCAGGGTGGCTGTGCTCGGCGGGGGCATGATGGGCGCGGGTGTCGCCTACTCCTGCGCCAGGGCGGGCATCGACGTCGTGCTGAAGGACGTCTCCTTGGAGGCGGCGGCGAAGGGCAGGGCCTACTCCGAAAAGCTGTGCGCCAAGGCTGTCTCGCGCGGCGACTCGACGCAGGAGAATGCGGACGCACTGCTGGCCCGTATCACTCCGGCCGCAGACGTCCAGGACCTGGCCGGCTGCGATGCCGTGATCGAGGCCGTCTTCGAGGACACCGGCCTCAAGCACAAGGTGTTCCAGGAGATCCAGGCGGTGCTCGCCCCCGACGCCCTGCTGTGCTCCAACACCTCCACCCTGCCCATCACCGTCCTCGCCAAGGGGGTGGAGCGGCCGCAGGACTTCATCGGCCTGCACTTCTTCTCGCCGGTCGACAAGATGCCGCTGGTGGAGATCATCAAGGGTGAGGAGACGGCGGAGGCGACCCTGGCGCGCGCCTTCGATCTGGTGCGGCAGATCCGCAAGACCCCGATCGTGGTCAACGACTCGCGCGGCTTCTTCACCTCCCGCGTCATCGGCCACTTCATCGACGAGGGCGTCGCCATGGTCGGCGAGGGCATCACCCCGGCCTCCGTCGAGCAGGCCGCCGCCCAGGCCGGCTACCCGGCCAAGGTCCTCAGCCTGATGGACGAGCTCACCCTCACCCTCCCGCGCAGGATCCGCGAGGAGACCCGCCGTGCGGCCGAGGCGGCGGGCCGCACCTGGGAGCCGCACCCGGCGGACGCCGTGGTGGACCGGATGATCGACGCGTTCGGCCGCCCCGGACGCAGCGGCGGCGCCGGCTTCTACGAGTACGACGAGAACGGCAGGCGCACCCGCCTCTGGCCGGGACTGCGCGAACACTTCACGGATCCCTCGAAGCAGCCCGCCGACCTGACCGAGATGGCGGAGCGGATGCTCTTCGTCGAGGCGCTGGACTCGGTGCGATGCCTGGAGGAGGGCGTGCTGGTCTCGGTGGCCGACGCCAACATCGGTTCGCTCCTCGGTATCGGCTTCCCGCCGTGGACCGGCGGCGTGCTGCAGTACATCAACGGCTACGAGGGCGGCCTGCCCGGCTTCGCAGCCCGCGCGCGTGAGCTGGCCGGGAAGCACGGCGAGCGCTTCGCCCCGCCCGGACTGCTGCTGCGCAAGGCCGAGCAGGGCGAGACTTTCAGCGACTCCTGATCCCCTCCAGGGCCCCGCGGCGGCCCGTCCGCACCACCCCCCGCCGGCCGTGCCACGCGGCCCGGCCCGCGGGGGGCCTGCCGCACCTCCCGCCGCGCTCCGCCCGGCACGCCAGCCGGGGCGCCCCCCACCGCCCTGGCCTCCCCGGATGTTCCCGTCCACCCCGCATGGAGGCACCGATGACATCAGCGCCCCGCACCACCGGCGAGCTGCCCGACGACCCGGCCGACCGGACGCTGCCCCAGCTCCTGTCCCGCAACGCACGTGAGTACCCCGGGCTCCCCGGCCTCTCCTGGCTGTCGGCCGAGGCGGACGGCGCCTGGACGACTCTCACCTGGGCGGAGATCCACGAGCAGACCCGGAAACTCGCCGCCGGGTACCTGGCACTCGGTGTGGGCCGCGGCGATCGCGTACTCCTGCTGATGGCCAACCGGCCCGAGCACTGGCTGTCCGACCTGGCGCTGGTCCGCCTCGGTGCGGTCCCGGTCAGCGTCTACGGCACCGCGGCTCCCGAGCAGATCACCCACATCGCCCGCAACTGCCGAGCCCGCCTCGCCGTGGTGGAGGGGGCGGCCCAGGTGCCGGTGTGGGAGCCGCTGTTGTCCGACGCCGACACCCCGCTGGAGCGCCTGGTGGTGGCGGAGGCGGGCGCGGAGGGCAGCCACCTCCCGTACGCCGCCCTGCTCCGCGAGCCGGTGCCGGAGCAGTTCGCCGAGAAACTGGACGCCGCCCGCCCCGAGGACCCGCTGACCGTCGTCTACACATCCGGCACCAGCGGCGAGCCCAAGGGCGTCGTCCTGACCCATCGCCAGGTGATGTCCAATGCCCTGGCGCTGGACGCCGTGGTGGAGCTGCCCCCGCACGTCGAGCACATCTGTTACCTGCCCTTCGCCCACATCGCCGAACGGATGCTGGGCATCTACCTGCCCTGCCACCGGGCCTCGCACGTCTACCTCTGTGCCGACCCGACGGGCGTCGCCGCCGTCGTGCGCAAGGTGCGCCCGGCGCAGTTCTTCGGGGTGCCGAGGATCTGGGAGAAGCTGTCCGCCACGGTGCGGGGCATCCTCTCGCTGATGCCCGCCGAGCAACGGGCGGTCATCGACCAGGCCTTCGAGGTCGCCCGTGAGCATGTCGGGTACCGGGAACAGGACAAGACGCCGCCGGCCGAACTCGAAGAGCGGTACGCACGCGTCCGTGAGGAAGTGCTGCTGCCCATGCTGGCGGCGGGCGGTCTGGACCGGGTGACCTGGTCGGCCAGCGCTTCGGCGCCGATGTCGGTCGACGTCGTGAAGTTCTGGGCCGGCTTCGGCATCGTCATCATGGACGCCTGGGGGCTGACCGAGACCACGGGCGTCGCCACCAGCAACAGCCCACGGGGTGGTTTCCGGCTCGGCTCGGTGGGACGCCCGGTGGAGTCCGTGGAGGTCCGCATCGCCGAGGACGGCGAAATCCTGGTGAGGGGCTCGTCCGTCTTCTCGGGCTACCTCCAGCCGGACGGCTCGGTGCGGTCCGCCCTGGACGCCGAGGGCTGGCTGGCCACCGGCGACATCGGCCGGATGGACGAGGACGGCTATCTCTGGCTCACCGACCGGAAGAAGGAGATGATCATCACCTCCACCGGAAAGAACGTCTCGCCGGCGCTCGTGGAGAACGCGCTCAAGGAGCACCCGCTGATCGGCCAGGCCATGGTGCACGGCGACGAACGCTCCTACCTGGTCGCCCTGCTGGTGCTCGACGCGGAGGCCGCCCCCGTATGGGCCGCGGCCAACGGCGTCGAGGCGGAGGGAGGACCGGCCGGGCTGGCGGAACACCCCGCAGTGCGGGCCGAGGTGGACCGGGCGGTCGCCGCTGCCAACTCCCGGCTCAACCGCACGGAGCAGATCAAGCGGTACGAGCTGCTGGCCGAGGAGTGGGGCCCGGCGACCGGCGAGCTGACGCCGTCGCTGAAGATGCGGCGCCGGGTCATCCGCGACAAGTACGCCGACTCGCTGTCCGGGCTCTACCAGGACTGAGCCTGCCACCTCCCGAGCCGCGGACGCGGCAGGGCGGCCATCTTTCCCCAGCCGAGGAA
>NZ_JBHVWF010000091.1:0-33734 GCF_042882365.1 Streptomyces sp. NPDC058221
TCGCAGCACTGTACGGCCGGATCGTCGGTGTCCGTGCGGGTCACGGGGCCCCGGGCCAGACCGATCCTGGTCTCGCGTCGCAACAGCCGCACCGTGGTCTCGTCCAAGGCGCTGAAGGAGCGGTCCGGCTCGTCCTCCTCCACGGTCGGCTCGACGGCATCGAGCAGTTCGAACCCCTCCGGGAGGCCCGCGGCCGAATCGGCGGCGCCATCCGTGGCAGGTCCGGACGGGGGCCGGGGAATCGAGGTGTCCGTCATACGACGCTCCTTGTTCGGTGTTCCTGCGTCGGGGACCGCCAGTCCCCGACGAGACAGAAGGCGGCCCACTGGTCGAGCCGCGAACCGCCCGGCCGCTCACGCGCAGCCAGCATCGCAGTGCGCAGCGCGCCGGCCGGCGGTTCGCCGGCCAGGGTCAGATCGTGGAAGTCCGCCATGAGCGCGGCCGTCGAGCGGTCCGGCACCCGCCACAGGCTCATCACCAGGGAGCGGACCCCGGCGAAGAGCAGCGACCGGCTCAGGCCCAGCGCCTCGTCCGTGCGGCCGACGTCGCCGAGCCCCGTCTCGCACGCGGACAGCACCGCGAGGCGCACCCCGTGCCAGTCCTGCCGCAGGATGTCCCGGCCGGTCAGCAGGCCGTCGGAGAGCACCAGGCCGGACCCGAGCGGATCGTCGGAGCGGAACGAGGCATGGCAGGCGGCGTGCAGCACCTCTGCCCCTGCCATGGAAGCGAGCACCTGCTCCCGGGTGGCGTCCGCGCCCAGCAGCGGAGCGACGCCGAGCCGTCCCGCGAGCAGCCGTGCCTCGTCCCGTGCGTGCGGAAGGTCGTCGCCGGGGTCGCCGACGACCACTGCGCCGTGCCCGGCCGGCCTCGCACGGCCGTCCAGTGTGCGCAGCAGCGAGACGCTGGGCAGATATGCGACGGCGTTGCGCTCCAGGAGGAGCGGACCGCCGTCCGGCGACAAGGCGTGGAACGGCACATGGTGCAGGGCGCCTGTCGGGCAGATCAACGCGGTGTCACCGGCCCCGAGGCGGTCGGCCAGGGGGGCCACAAGCGGGGCGAGCACCTGCTGGAACAGGTCCGGCAGATCCTCGGCCATCTCCCGTACCTGCCCCGCGCCGCCCAGGTTGTCGGCGACGAACCTCAGCATCCGGTCACCGTCCGCGTCGACAGGTGTCACCGCGGTCCCGGTACGCGGGTCGAGGGTGAACAGGACGAGTCGCCCGTCGTCGAGCCGCCCGTACGAGGCGACCACGACCTGCTCCCCGTGCAGCCGCTCCAGCGCCGCGTCCGCCGCGATGGTCGTCCCGGAACGGATGTCGGCGTAGTCGCGGCCCGCCGGCTGCCCGGCGATCTCGGACCACAGCCGCGTCAATTCCTCCCGTACGGTGTGCATCCGCGCCCAGTCGATGCGCGACGCCTGCTCAAGCTCGGTACGCTCGCGCAACAACGAGGCCTCTCTGGCCAGGAGTTCGGGCGGGACGCCGTCCGGCGGCCGCAGCGCTGCCGTGCTCAGTGAGTCCAGGAGTGTGCGCGAGCGCAGCCGCTCGGTCACCGCGAACGCGGCCCGTCCGTCACCCCCGTCGAGCCGGTACCGGACGAGCAGCTCGTAGACCTCGGCGCGCTCGTCCTGCAGGCGCCGGCGCAGCTCGGGGTCCGGCTGCGCGGCGCGGACCAGGTCGGCGATCTCGACGCCGAGTTCGAGGACGTCGGTCGCGGTCCCGGCCTCGTCCGCCGCCCAGGCGGCGCGGGCCATCGGTACGACGGCCTGCCAGGCCCGCGCCGCGTTCTCGATCCGCACCGGCTCGCCCTCGCCGTGCCGCGAGCGCCATACGAGCGGGTCGTCGCCGGGCTCCGAACCTGGCACACCGGACAGCTGGAGCACCCTCTCGTACGCCACCAGCGGATCGCCGAGGGCGGGGCGCCCGGCGAGGCACTGGGCGGTGAGCATCCAGTCCTCGGCGAGGCGGTCCGCGTTGCCGGAGTTGTGGTTCCGGGCCCGGGCCAGGTGCCGCAGCGCGGTGCGGTGCAGGCCGAGGGAGGCCAGGGCCCGCGCCCTGGTGTGGTGCACCAGGGCGAGCGCGTGCTCCACCGGAGTCCAGCCCGCCTCCCGTACGGCAAGCGGCAGTGCGTCGTCCAGATACGAGAAGCACGGTGCGGCCCCGTCGTCGGGCAGCACGATCAGCGCGGCGGCACAGAGCTGGGCGATGCGCATGTGGTCGGAGGTGGGGGCGCCGGCCCTGCGGGCCTCGGCCAGGTCGTCGTAGTGCCGGGCGGTCTCCGGATCCCCTGCGCTCTCCGCCGTGGCGGCGAGCTGCCGGTACAGGGCCTCCCGCGGGTCGTGGTCCACGCGGCCGCCGCCCAGCTTTCCGGTCAGCGGCCGGCCGGTCCGCTCCCGCTCCTCGCGGTCCGCCTCCAGCCATTCCTCGGCCTCACGCAGAACGGCGAGCGCCTCGGTGTAGTCACCGAGGTCGGACAGGAGCGAGGCCACGGTGCCGAGCGCGTCCGACAGGAGCAGGGCCCGGCCGGCGAAGTGGGAGGAGCCGTGGGGCAGCCACTGCCACGGCAGGCCCCGCACGATCTGCACCTGCCGGCGGGCCATCAGCAGCGCCCGGCCGGTGTCGCCCGCCTTCGCGTTCCATTGCCAGGACAGGGCGGACAGGGTGCTGAGCGCGAGGGCGAGCCGCTCCGGGATCCAGCGCGCCTGCCAGGCGGCCATGGCCTCGTCGTCGCTCAACGCGTCGAGAAGTTCCGCGATGCTCGGCTCACGGGCGCGGAGTACCGATTCGAGATGGTGCGGCAGCCGGAACCGTATGCCCGCGGCCGAGAGCCGGGTGTGCTCGTCGTCCGGTGCTTCGGTGCCAACGGAAGCCGTGGCAGAGGCAGGGCGTTCCGGGGGAGGCAGTGCGGTGCGGTTCTTCGCGCCGGGACGGAGCCGTCGCAGGACGGCCCGCAGGGTGGAACGGGAGGTGGTGGTCGCGGTGCCGGGTGCGTCCGGCCGTGTCGTGTCACCCTCGTCGGTCCGGGCCTGTCCCTCGGAATTCAGCCTGTCGAGCGCCGAGCGTGCGCCACCGTAGTCGGCGTCAAGCTCCAGCGCCCGCTCGTAGCAGGCCCGGACCCGGTCGGTGGGCTCGGCGAGGTTGCGGAGCGTGTCGCCGAGGAAACGCCAGGCCATCGGGGTCTCGTCGGCCGCGACGGACTCCTCGAAGTAGGCGCGGGCCGCGGAGAACTCCTTGCGCAGGAAGTGCACGTCGCCCAGGCACAGCAGCGCGGCCGCGTGGTCGGGATCGAGCCGCAGCGCTTCGCGGTAGCACCCGGCCGCCTCGGTGAAGTCCTGCCGCTCGAAGTGCTGTTCGCCCTCACGGAAGAGGAGGTCGGCCTCGGATGGCGGCGCGTGCGGGCCGGGATCGGAGCGCAGGCCCAGCAGTTCGGCCACGCCTGCGGCACGCTCGGGCGCCTCCGCGAAGAGGCGGCGGAGCAGCTCGGGACCGTCGGGGCTGCCCGCGACCATCGCCGCCGTGACATGGTCCTGGAGCTGTCCGGGCGACAGGGCGGCCGCACGCTCGGGATCGACGCTCAGTGTGCCGTCCTCGAAGCGGGCCACGAGCGGCAGGGTGCCGGCGAACGCCGGTCGCCCCGCCGTGGGCATGACGGACGCGAGTCCGTCGTCACCGCGCAGCGCGGCCAGCACGCCGTTCCACCGCGCCGCCTCGGGCGAACCCGACTCGTGCAGCAGGATCGCCAGCAGCTCCACGACCCGCTCGTCGTCGGGGCCGACCGGGTCCGCGACGAACGGCCTGATCAGTCGGGCCCCGGCGGCCGCGTCCCCGGTCAGCCGCAGGGACCAGGCGAGCCGGTATGCGAGGTCCGGGTCGTCCGGCCGGCTCGCCTGCAGAGGCGTCAGCACCTCGACGACCGCGTTCGGCCTGCGCTCCCTCTCGTACAGCACCACCAGGAGATCCCGGAATCCGTCCGGGTGGAGGCCGTCGAAGGCCCGGTCGAGGCGCTCGGCCAGGGGCACCGCGGTGCCCGGCTCGTCCGCCGTGCCGAGCAGCCGGCCGGCGCATGCCCGCCACAACTCCACGCTCCCGGAAGGGTCGTGAGCCCCGAGCCAGGTTTCCACCACGGCTCCGGCGCCCTCCGGGTCCGCGGCGGCGAAGGCGTCGGCCGCCGTTTCGAGAGCGGACCACCGGACATCGAAGGCGTGCTGGACCGCGTCGACTGCGGTGTCGTAACCCGAGCCCCGCGCCGGGGCGAGAGCGCGCGCGGCCTCGGCGCGCGGGTCGGACCCCGCCTCGTCCTCCTGGCCCGAGCCCAGACGGCCGACGGCGCCGAGGAACGTGGCCGGGTCGGTGCCGTGCTGCTGTGGTCCGTGCGTCGCGTGGCCGAACTGCCGGACCGCCTCGTCGCGTTGCCACCCCAGGTCGGCCGCGGCGCCCCGCAGGACGTGCGCCTCCCGCCGCAGCGCGTCCTCCAGCCGGCCAACGGGTCCGTCCGTGAGGGCTGCGACCAGCGAGGCACAGTCCAGCACTTCGCCGAGCGCCCCGGCCGTCCCCGCGTCCTGCCATTCGGTGCCCGCGCCCGCCGCCACCAGGGCCAGATCGCCCAGCAGCCCGTCGAGGCCGTCGGGCGCGAGTCCGCCGAGCTCCCGCTGGATCTCCTTCGACGGCCGGTCCGCGAGCCGCAGGAGCCGCTCGCGCGCCGTGCCGCTCCCGTCCGACGCGGGCGCGGGGAACGTCCTCGCGCGCGCCGCCGCCCACAGCCGCACCAGTGCCCAACCGAACACACCGCACCCCCGAGTCCCGCCGGCCCGTCCGCCGCACCGGACGCACGGCAGGGCGTGCGTCGCTGGTGGGAAAAACGCTGCGGGAGCCACCGCGGTTCCGGCAGGCGTGCGAACCCGGGCGAACGGCCGAAAGACGCCCCCCGGAGCGGCCGGAGGACGGGTCCACCGCCGCCCGCGGAGTGACTGCGGCGTATCCGCCCGCGGGCCCGGGCGGGACTGCGCGGATACCGCCTCAGCCCCGGTACGTCTCCAGGAGCCGCAGCCAGATCTCGCTGATCGTCGGGTAGGCGGGGACCGCGTGCCAGAGCCGCTCGATCGGGACCTCCGCCACGACGGCGACCGTCGCGGAGTGCAGCAGTTCGCCGATGCCGGGGCCAACGAAGGTGACGCCGAGCACGATCTCCCGGTCGAGATCGACGATCATCCGGGCACGGCCCCGGTAGCCGTCCGCGTACAGACCGGAACCCGCCACCGCCGCGAGGTCGTGGTCGACGGCCCTGACCCGGTGGCCCGCCTGTTCGGCCTCCGCGAGGGTGAGGCCGACCGATGCGGCCTCCGGGTCGGTGAAGACGACCTGGGGAACGGCCGAGTGATCGGCGGTGGCCGCATGGGCGCCCCAGCGGTCCGTCTCCAGCAGCGGTACGCCCTGGGCCCGCGCGGCAATCGCCGCTCCGGCGATGCGTGCCTGGTACTTGCCCTGGTGGGTCAGGAGCGCCCGGTGGTTGACATCGCCGACCGCGTAGAGCCAGCCGGTGCCCTCGACCCGGCAGCTGTCGTCCACGGTCAGCCAGGACCCGGGCCTCAGGTGCACCGTCTCCAGCCCCAGGTCGTCGGTGCGCGGAGCGCGGCCGGTGGCGAAGAGGATCTCGTCGGCCTCGACGGTCTCGCCGTTGTCGAGCTCGACGGTGACCGGCCCGTCCGCGGCCGGGCGCCGTACGGAGGTGACCGATACGCCGGTACGGACATCGGCTCCGGCCTCGGTCAGCGCCTCGGCCACGAGCTCACCTGCGAACGGCTCCATCCGGGGCAGCAGCCCGTTGCCCCGGACCAGCACGGTGACCTCGGCGCCCAGGGCACCCCACACGGTGGCCATCTCCACGCCGACCACGCCCCCGCCGACGACGACGAGCCGCCCGGGCACCTCCTTGGCGCTCGTCGCCTCGCGGCTCGTCCAGGGCCGGACCTCCGCGATTCCCGGCAGATCGGGCACCACGGCCCGGCTTCCGGTGCAGACGGCGACGGCCTGCCGGGCGGTGAGCCGGCGCTCCGTGCCGTCCGCGGCCGTGACCGAGACGGCCTTCGTGCCCGTCAGCCGGCCGGTGCCCCGGTAGATGTCCGCGCCGATGCCCTCCAGCCAGGCCACCTGGCCGTCGTCCTTCCAGTGCGAGGCGTACGCGTCACGGTGGGCGAGGACGGCGGCGGTGTCCAGCGGCCCCTGCACGGACGCGCTGAGACCGGGGACCCGGCGGGCGTCGGCGCGGGCGACGACGGGGCGCAGCAGCGCCTTGCTCGGCATACAGGCCCAGTACGAACACTCACCGCCGATGAGCTCGGATTCCACGATCGCGGCGCTCAGCCCGGCGGCCCTGGCCCGGTCCGCCACGTTCTCACCCACCGGACCCGCACCGATGACCACGACGTCGTACTCGACAGGCTCCACAGCATGTGTCATGAGGACCATTTTGGTCATGGGTGTGCGCGACGGCCACATGGGCAGGCGGAATAGTGCAAGCACAGGCACCGTTGTCCGGGGACACGTCCGCACGGGCAGAGGAAGAGGTAGCAGAGCATGAGCACCGTAGAGCTCACCAAGGAAAACTTCGACCAGGTCGTCAGCGACAACGAGTTCGTCCTGATCGACTTCTGGGCTTCCTGGTGCGGCCCGTGTCGGCAGTTCGCCCCCGTCTACGACTCGGCGTCCGAGCGTCACGAGGATCTGATCTTCGCCAAGGTCGACACTGAGGCGCAGCAGGAGCTGGCCGCGGCCTTCGAGATCCGGTCGATCCCGACGCTCATGATCGTCCGGGACAACGTGGCGGTCTTCTCGCAGCCGGGTGCGCTGCCCGAGGCCGCGCTGGAGGACGTCATCGGTCAGGCCCGGAAGCTGGACATGGACGAGGTCCGCAAGTCCATCGAGGACCAGCAGAAGGAGCAGAAGTAGGCGCCTCGCGGGCGCGCGGGGAAGATGTCGGGGCGGGCCTCAGCCGTCCGTGCGCCGCTTCTCCGAGATCCGGACCGAGAGTCCGTAGTCGAGTTCCGAGCCGTCGACCAGGAGTGCCTCTACGGTGTGCGTCGCCGGGTCGATGTCCGCCACCATGCCGTCGCCGGCGTAGCGCGGGTAGCCGGACTCGCCTGTCGCGCCGGTCGCGTCCACGACCGCTGACCGGATGGTCGTCCGTGGGCCGGAGGTGCCGGAGTCGTCGGCGTCGGAGCCCTTGGTGTCGGTGAACTCGGGGACCAGCAGGATCTCGTAACTCTGCGGATGGCTCATGGTCATGACGCTAGGCAAGGGTGGTCCGCCGCGCACGTTGCCGCGCTGGCGGTCCGGCTCAGCTCGAATCCCGGTGGACGGCCCGGGCCCGCAGCAGGTCGTGCCGCTCAGGCTCCTTCGTGGGATACCGCACCAGGCGGTCCACGAGATCGGCGAGCGGCTGCACCGTGTCCAGTCCCAGCCGTACGGTGCTGAGCGTGGGCCGCAGCAGCC
This sequence comes from Streptomyces sp. NPDC058221, assembly GCF_042882365.1. Lineage (NCBI taxonomy): Bacteria > Bacillati > Actinomycetota > Actinomycetes > Kitasatosporales > Streptomycetaceae > Streptomyces > Streptomyces sp. NPDC058221. The sequence goes on from NZ_JBHVWF010000091.1 coordinate 7,488, forward strand.
TCCCCAGCATCAGGTCGTCCGCGCCCATCACGGCGGTCTCGCCGGGCACCCCGATGCCCGCGTCCTGCAGTGCCCGCATCAGCAGCATCGCGTAGAGGTCGTCGTAGGCGAACACGGCGTCCAGGCCGAGTGTGCGCCAGCGGGCGGCGAGCGCGGCGGCCGATTCCTCGTCGTGGCGCAGCGGCAGCGGCTCGATCCGGGCCGTGCCGGCGGCGGCCCGGCGGGCACCGGTCAGCCGGGAGTCGGCGAACAGAGCCAGTCCGGGCTCCTCGGGCACGACCACACCGATCCGGCGCCGGCCGCGCTCCAGTAGATGCCGGACCGCGCAGTCGCCGACCCGGCGCTGGTCCATGATCAGAGCGTGGGCGCCCGCCACCGGCTGCGGTCCGAGCGTGATCACCGCCTTGGCGCCGGAGCGCCGGAGTACGGCTATGCCCTGCGGGGCGAGCGGCACGGAGCCGGGTGCGATGACGGCGACAGGGCGGAGTTCGGCCCAGGCGCGGGCCGCTTCGTCGGCGTCGAGGCCGAGGGAGCCGTACTGGACGACGGTGTAGTCGAGCCGGCGCAGTCCGGATTCGAGATCGTGCAGGAAGCGGTGGTGCAGGGGCCCGGACGGGAAGTTCCCGGTGGGCAGCAGCACCATGCGGGAGTGGCCGGCGCGCAGGCTCCGGGCGGCCGCGTGCGGGACATAGCCGAGTTCGGCGGCCGCCTCCCGCACCCGGCGGCGGGTCGGATCACTGATCCGTACGGCCGCGTTGTTGTTCAGTACGTACGACACGGTGGCCCGGGAGACGCCGGCGAGTCGCGCCACGTCGGCGCTGGTCGGGACGGGGCCTTCGGCGGGCGGTTCGGGTAACTGACTCATGGCGTCGGGCAGTCTTACAGACCCGTGCGGTACGGAAACGCTCCGGCCCCCGTAGCCGTTGTGCGTGACCGCGGCGTGGCCGGACCGCCGTACGCACCCTGGTGCGGCTGTGGACTGACCGGCCGCGACGGGCCGGCGTCGTCCGGACGGGTGACGGCTGGTCCTGGTGCCGTCGGCAGCCCGTTCCGTGGACCCGCTCCACGCGGGAGGCCGTGCAGGTCCTACGGTGTTGCGATGACCATCCAGCACCGCAGCGACATCAATGACGGCTCGACCGACTTCCCCGGGCGCACCGGGCCCGCCGCCACTTCCGAGGCCGACCCGCGTGACGTGGGCCCGGTCCGCGCCACGTACGCCCCCGACCGGGACGGTGACCCCGACCCCGGCGAAATCGTCTGGACCTGGGTGCCGTTCGAGGAGAACGACGGGCGCGGCAAGGACCGTCCGGTTCTCGTCGTGGCACGTGAGGTGGAAGGGACCCTGCTCGCCGTACAGCTCTCCAGCAAGCAGCACGACCGGGACCGCGAGTGGGTCGCGCTGGGCGCCGGGCCGTGGGACAGCTCCGGCCGCCCGTCCTGGGTCGACCTGGACCGGGTGCTGCGGGTGCACGAGGACGGGATGCGGCGTGAGGCGTGTGCGCTGGACCGGGACAGGTTCGACCTGGTCGCCGAGCGGCTGCGGGAGCTCTACGGCTGGAAGTAGGTGCCACCGCGGCCCGTCACCTCCCTGGGCGCCGGGTGCGGCCGTGCCGGGCCGCGGACCCGAACGGCCCAGGCCGGCCGCGCCGGATGACATCGAAGCCTATGGCTCAACATCAGGGTTACGGTTGGCCATCGGCTCGAAAAAGCGGTCGAAGGCTGTTCTGGTGGGCGAGGCACTGTCCCGGTCGAGAATGCCGAAGACGACCTGCTCGAAGTGACCCGCGAACCGGCCGCCGTCGGTGAGCAGGGCGTGGAACGCGCCCGCCACCTCGGCCGGATCGTTCCGGAACACACCGCACCCCCAGGCGCCCAGCACGAGTCTGCGGTAACCGCGCACCGCCGCGACCTCCAGCACCCTTTCGGCCCGCGAGGCGAGGGCCGCCGGGATGAGATGTGCCGTCTCGGGGACGGTGCGGCGGATCACCCCGGCGTTGGGCGCGGGCGAGGTGAGGAATCCCGCCGTGTACGGGGTGTCGAGCAGCCGGCCCCGGTCGTCGCGGAAGACCGGTACACCCGGTGAGTGAATGACCCGGTCCGTGTAGAAGGCGCTGCGTTCGGCGCGGTGGTGGGCGTAGTACTCGGGGGCCCTCCGAAGGGTGGCGTACAGCGCGGAGCCCCGGCACAGGGCCTCCTCCTGCGCCTGGGCCCCGTTGAGATATCCGCCGCCCGGGTTGCGCGCGGAGGCGTAGTTCAGGACGGCGATCCTGCCCGGCCGTTCGCCGGTCATCCGGGCAGCCGCCTGCAGACTGCTCTCGCCGGTGACCTCGAAGAGCGGTGTGCGGTCGTGGTCCAGCGCGGCGACCGGCACCGGCTCGGGGCCGTACAGCCTGGTGCCCGAGAGGGCTGCGGTCAGCGCCCGTTCGATGCTCACCTCCCGCCCCTGCGGCGTGCGGTAGAAGCCCGCTTCGACAATGCTCTCGGTCTCTCGCGCGATACCGCGCAGCCGGGCGCTCACCGGCCCTCCCCCTTAAGGTGCATACGGGGCATGATCGACGCCCCCGCGGTAGTGACGCAACCGAATTTCCGACCCACAGGGGCACTCTTGTGCGAACTCTCTGCAGGGGTTTGGGTAGGACGGACGCACCGGAAAAAGGAGGCCCGGCATGTCACCCGACACACCCGGCGGCCACGGTCCGCCCGGCTCGGTCCCGCCCCTCGGCGAGGGCACGGCGGAGGATTTACTGCGCGGTATCTGTTTCAAGACGGGACCGCCGCGCATCGTGGGGGTCGAGCTCGAATGGCTCCTGCACGACCGTGAACACCCCCGCGTTCCCGTCTCGCACCACCGTCTCGAAGCGGCCGCAGCAGCCGTCCGTGCGCTGCCGTTGAACGCCGCGGTCACCTTCGAACCCGGCGGTCAGCTGGAGCTCAGCTCGCGCCCCGCCGATTCCCTCATGGCGTGTGTCAACGACACCGCCACCGATCTCATCGCCGTACGTGCCGCGCTCGGCCGACTGGATCTCGTTCCGGTCGGACTCGGCGTCGATCCCTGGCACCCGCCGCGCAGGCTGCTGCGCGAGCCCCGCTACGACGCCATGGAGACCGCCCTCGACCGGTGGGGCGCGGCCGGCCGCGCCATGATGTGCACGACCGCGTCCGTCCAGGTCTGCCTGGACGCCGGGGAGGAGGAGCCCGGACCGCTCGGTTACGGACGGCGCTGGCAGCTGGCTCATCTGCTGGGTGCGGTGCTGGTGGCGGTGTTCGCCAACTCGCCGTTCCGGCTGGGCAGACCGACACCGTGGCAGTCGACGCGTCAGTCCCTGTGGGCCGACCTCGACCCGTTGCGCACCCTGGCCCCCGCCGGTCAGCTGCCGCCGCGCGACGCCTGGGCCTCGTACGTGCTGGACACGCCCGTCCTGTGCATCCGTGGCGAGGCGGGGCCCTGGGCCGTGCCCGAGGGGCTCAGCTTCCGCGACTGGATCCGCGGCGGGCTGCCCCGGCGCCCGGTACAGGCCGATCTCGACTACCACGTCACCACGCTCTTTCCGCCGGCCCGTCCGCGTGGACACCTGGAGCTGCGCATGATCGACGCGCAGCCCGGTGACGACGGGTGGCTCGTGCCGCTCGCGGTCACCACTGCCCTGTTCGACGACCCGGAGGCCGCCGAGACCGTGTACCGCACCGTCAAACCACTGGCCGAGACCGCGGGGCCGCTGTCCGCCCCGCGCAATCCGCTCTGGCTCGCTGCCGCCCGTGACGGGCTGGCCGACCCCGAGCTGCGGGTGGCTGCGGCCGCGTGCTTCGAGCTGGCCATGGAGGCGCTGCCCCGGATGGGCGCGACCCGGGCGGTGCAGGACACGGTGGCGGCCTTCCACGACCGCTATGTCGCGCGGGGCCGATGTCCCGCCGACGATCTGCGGGGGCTGCTCGCGCCCGACCGGGTGGACAGCCGGAACGACCTGAAGGGGACCCTCTCATGACCGACTCCCCCGCACCTTCGCCGGACGGCCGGGACGCCCGGACCGCCCAGGACACAGAGGTGCTCCGTGAGCGCGCGGTCGCGGCCCTGCTCACCGCGCGCGAGCGCACCACACTCCTCACCGACAGTGTGGACGACCGCGAACTGACCGCCCAGCACTCTCCGTTGATGTCGCCGCTGGTCTGGGACCTCGCGCACATCGGCAACCAGGAGGAGCTGTGGCTGCTGCGCGGTGTCGCCGGGCGCGAGGCGATGCGTCCGGACATCGACGGACTGTACGACGCCTTCGAGCACCCCCGGGCCACCCGGCCGTCCCTGCCGCTGCTGGCCCCCGCCGAGGCCCGGTCGTACGCGGCCGAGGTGCGCGGCCGGGCCCTGGACGTGCTCGGTTCGTCACCACTCGGCGGCCGTCCGCTGGTGCACTCCGCGTTCGCCTTCGGGATGATCGCACAGCATGAACAGCAGCACGACGAAACCATGCTGATCACTCATCAGCTGAGGTCGGGGCCGGCCGTGCTCAGCGCCCCGGAGCCGCCCCGGCCCACCGACGCGGCCGCACTCCCGTCCGAAGTGCTGGTGCCGGGCGGCCCGTTCACCATGGGCACCTCGACCGAACCATGGGCCCTCGACAACGAACGCCCCGCGCACCGGCGCGAGGTGCCCGGATTCCTCATCGACACCGCCCCGGTGACATGCGGCGCGTACCGGGCGTTCATCGAGGAAGGCGGCTACACCGAACAGCGCTGGTGGGCGCCCGAGGGCTGGGCGATGGTCCGGGAGCACGAGCTGACGGCACCACAGTTCTGGCACCGGGACGCCGGTCAGTGGCTGCGCCGCCGCTTCGGCGTGACCGAACCGGTACCGGCGGACGAGCCGGTGCTGCACGTCAGCTGGTACGAGGCGGACGCGTACGCCCGCTGGGCCGGGCGCAGGCTCCCCACCGAGGCCGAGTGGGAGAAGGCGGCCCGGCACGACCCCGGATCCGGACGCTCCCGGCGCTATCCGTGGGGCGACGAGGACCCGACGGCGGAACACGCCAACCTGGGCCAGCACCATCTGCGGCCCGCCCCCGCGGGGGCGTATGCCGCCGGGCGGTCGCCCTCCGGCGCGGGGCAGTTGATCGGCGATGTGTGGGAGTGGACGTCGAGCGACTTCCTGCCCTATCCGGGCTTCGCACCGTTTCCGTACCGCGAGTACTCGGAGGTGTTCTTCGGCCCCGGGCACAAGGTGCTGCGCGGCGGGTCGTTCGCGGTGGACGCGGTGGCCTGCCGGGGCACTTTCCGCAACTGGGACCTGCCGGTCCGGCGGCAGATCTTCTCCGGGTTCCGCACCGCGAGGGATGCCTGATGTGCCGTCATATCGCCTACCTCGGGCCGTCGGTGCCCCTGGGCGAGGTGCTGACCCGGCCCGCGCACTCCTTGGTGCGCCAGTCCTGGGAGCCGCGCCGGCAGCGGCACGGGACGGTCAACGCGGACGGCTTCGGCGTCGGCTGGTACGCGGACGGCGACCCGGTCCCCGGACGGTACCGGCGGCCGGGTCCCGTCTGGGGCGACGGGACCTTCGCCGATCTGGCCAGAGTGGTGCGCAGCCATGCCCTGCTCGCCGCGGTCCGGGACGCCACGGAGGCCGACCCGGACGGCGAGGCCGCGGCCGCGCCGTTCGCCGACGGCGGCCTGCTGTTCAGCCACAACGGCGCGGTGAAGGGCTGGCCCGGTTCACTGGCACCACTGGCGGCGACGCTCCCGGCGGCCGAACTGCTGAGGCTCACCGCACGCTGCGACTCGGCGCTGATCTGGGCCCTGGTGCGGCACCGGCTGGCGGCGGGCGACGCCCTCCCGCAGGCCGTCGCGGACACCGTGCTGGAGGTGGCCGAGGCGGCGCCCGCGTCCCGGCTCAACCTGCTGCTCACCGATGGCACCACCATCGTGGCGACGGCCTGGGGGGACACCCTGCATCACCTCTCCGAGCCCGGCCGGCGCACGGTCGTGGCCTCGGAGCCCTACGACGACGATCCGTGCTGGCGCGAGGTCCCCGACCGGACGCTGCTGACCGCGACCCGCGCCGATGTTCTGCTGACCCCGCTCAAGGAGCCCACCGAGTGAGTCCCTTTCTGCTGACCCGCACCCTGCCGGTGGACGCGACGGACGCGGCGCTGCGCGCCGACGTGCTGCACGGCCTGACCCGGCAGCCGAAGACGCTGCCGCCCAAGTGGTTCTACGACGCCCGCGGCAGTGAACTGTTCGAGGAGATCACCCGGCTGCCCGAGTACTACCCCACCCGTGCCGAGCGGGAGATCCTGATCGACCGGGCCGGTGCGATCGCCGCCGCGTCCGGCGCCCGCACCCTGGTCGAACTGGGCTCGGGATCCTCGGAGAAGACCCGGCATCTGCTGGACGCGCTGCCCCAGCTGCACACCTATGTGCCGGTCGACGTGAGCGAGAGCGCGCTGCGCGGGGCGGCCGAGGCGCTGCTGGAGGAGCGGCCCGGACTGTCGGTGCACGCGCTGATCGCCGACTTCACCGAGGCACTGGCGCTGCCCGCGACCCCGGGACCGCGGCTGGTCGCGTTCCTGGGCGGCACGATCGGCAATCTGCTGCCGCAGGAGCGGGCCTCGTTCCTGGCATCGGTACGGTCGCTGCTCTCCCCCGGTGACAGCCTGCTGCTCGGTACGGATCTCGTGAAGGACGAGGAGGTGCTGGTGGCGGCGTACGACGACGCGTCCGGGGTGACGGCGGCCTTCAACCGGAACGTGCTGTCGGTCGTCGACCGGGAGCTGGGAGCGGACTTCGATCCCGCCGACTTCGAGCACGTGGCCCGCTGGAATCCGGAGCAGGAGTGGATCGAGATGCGGCTGCGCGCGCGCCGGGCGCTCACCGTGAAGATCCCGGAACTGGATCTCGTGGTGCCGTTCGAGGCCGGTGAGGAGCTGCGGACCGAGGTGTCGGCGAAGTTCCGCAAGGACGGTGTCCGGGAGGAACTGGACCGCGCCGGGCTGCGGCTGACTCAGTGGTGGACCGATGCGGCGGGCAGGTTCGCGCTGTCGCTGTCCACGGCGGACTGAGCCAGCCCGGCCAGCGCACGGCGGCCGGGCGCACGGCCCGCCGGGATCGGCGACAGCACGCGGATCTCGGCGGTCAGCCCGGCCGCCGTCACCACCCGCCACAGCGAGGCGGCCAGCGGATCGTCGCCGACGAACGCGGCGGCGCCTGCCGGGACGGGGTGCTCCGGGGGTCCGCTCCGGTAGCGGATGCGCAGCGGCTGGACCGTGGCCCCGGCATCGATCGCGGCCTGGAACGCGGCGGGCCGGAACCGGCCCCCGGGCCCGCGGCCGCACCAGGTACTGCCCTCCGGGAAGACCACGACCCGGGCACCGTCCCGGAGCTGTGAAGCGACGGCCCGCACGGTGCCGGGCAGCGCACGCAGCCGCTCGCGCTCGACGAACAGGGTGCCGCCGAGCGCCGCCAGCGGGCCGAGCAGCGGCCAGTGCCGGATATCGCTCTTGGCCAGCATCCGGCCGGGACACACGGCCGCGACCAGCGGAATGTCCAGCCAGGAGACATGGTTCGCGACGACGAGCACACCCGGCCCCGTGCCCCGCGGGCCACCTGCACCGTCCCATACGTCCCTGCGACCGCCCCGCACGGCCGAGGGGCCGGTGACCCGCACGCGTACCCCGAATGCCCGAACCACCGCGTACGCCCAGCTGCTGATCACCCGCTCCCGCCGGCCCCGGCCGAGCAGCGGCAGCGCCAGCGGGGCGCACAGCACCCCCGCGAGGGTCAGCGTGCATCCGGCCAACAGCAGGGCGGCGGCCGGAAGCGGGTGCCGGGCCCGGCCGGCGTGTCCGGCGCAGCCGGGCGGGGTGCACGGGGAAACGGGCAGCCAGTGGCTCACTGCTGCGGGGCGAGCGAGAGGAAGTGACGCAGGTAGCGCGGGTCGGTGCCGCGCAGCGACAGCAGGACGTACAGATCGGCGACGTTGAATTCGGGGTCGTGGGCGGGCGCTCCGCAGACCCGGGCGCCGAGCCGCAGATAGCCCCGGAGCAGCGGCGGGAGCTCTCGTAGGCCACCGGGGCCGCCCGGGAGTGCGGCCGGGGCCTGCCAGAGGCGGTGCGGGGTGACCCAGTAGTCCTCGGGCGCCAGGTGCTTGTTCCGTACGGTCTCCCAGGCCCGGGCCGCCGCCGCGCCACCGTCGGAGAGGGGTATGGAGCAGCAGCCGGCCAGCCAGTTGTGTCCGGTGCGTTCCATATAGCGGGCCAGCCCGGCCCAGATCAGGGCGATGACGGCGCCGTCGCGGTGGGCGGGGTGGACGCACGAGCGGCCGACCTCGACCAGGTCGTCGCGGATCGGGGCGAGCCGGGCAACATCGAACTCGCCCTCGGCATAGAGGCGTCCGGCGATCCGGGCGCGTTCGGGCGGCAGCAGCCGGTAGGTGGCGACGATGTCGCCCGTGGCCGCCTCGCGGACCAGGAGGTGGTCGCAGTACGCATCGAACGCGTCACTGTCCAGGCCCGGTTCGGGGCCCTCGATCCGGGCGCCGAACTCGGCGGCGAAGACTTGGTGGCGCAGGCGCTGGGCCGCGCGCACCTCCGCCTGGTCCACGGCGAGGGAGACCCGGTAGCGCGGCGGGGCGGTGGGCCGGGTCTGCTGCGGCTCCGCAGCGGTCGGAGCGGTCGGGACGGTGGGGGCGGGGGTGGGCAGCGCAGGCATGACGGGCTCCGGGGACGGGTCGGCAAGGGCGGCTGCCGGACCGCCGCAGGTGTGCGGGGCCCGGCTCCTTACTTCTTCCGTGACCGGCTGGATTCGACGTGACCGCCATGGAGAGCCGGGATGTGCGACGGCTGAATCCCGCGGTGCGCGGCGGCCGACCGCCGGTTCAGCTGCCCGCGAGTGCCGCTGTGATCTTCTCCGATGCGGTCTTCGCCTCCTTCGCCGGGTCACCGCCCTGCAGGACCGCGGTCATGTACGGCTTGATCGGGTTGTCGGCCTCCACCGCCGCCCACTGCGACGAGTTGGGGGTGGCATGGCCCCGGGCGGCGCCCTCGGCCATCGCCGACGTGCTCTCCTCACCCTCGATGACATGGGCGAGCGTGGTCTTGTTGGGCACGTAGCTCATGGTCTTGGCCAGCTCCTCCTGCCACTTCGCACCCGCCAGTTCCTTGACCACGTCGATGCCCGCGCTCCGTCGGCTCGCCTTCTCCGGAACGATCAGATCGGATCCGCCGGTGAACACGGCACCGGGCTTCTCCGCCGTCTTGCCCGGGATCGGGAAGTAGCCCAGCTTCCCCTTGAGTTCGGGGTTCGCCTTCTCGATCAGTGTCGCGGTACTGGGGGTCGAAATGATCTGCCCGACGTTCCCCTTGGCGAACACATCGCTCTGCGGGGGCTTTTCCTCGTCCGCGTCCTTGGGCCCGTCGCCCAGGGCCTGGAGCTCCTCGTAGAACTCCATGCCCTTGAGGGCGGCGGGAGTATTGAGGGCGCCCTGCCAGTCGCCGCCCTTCGCGGTCGCCAGCTCGCCGCCCTCGTCCCAGATGAACCCGGCGAGCACGTACCAGTTCTGCCCCGGCAGATACATGCCCTGGCTGCCGCCGCTGTTCAGCTTCTCGCTGTCCGCGATCCACTGGGCGCGCGTCTTCGGAGGGGACTTGATGCCCGCCTGCTCGAAGAGGTCCTTGTTGTAGATCACCACACGGTTGGCCGCGTACCAGGGGATTCCGTACTGGACACCGCCGATGCTGCCCGGCTCGGCGAGACCGGGCAGCCAGTCCTCGCTGCCGAGGTCGCGCATGGACTCCAGGGTGAGATCGCGCAGTCCGCCGCTCTGCGCGTACTGGGCGACCTGGGTGTTCCCGACCTCGATCACATCCGGGGTGTCGTTGCCGTGGAGGGCGTCGATGACCTTCGGTCCGATGCCGCTCCAGCTCTGGATCCTGAACTCCAGTTCGATCGAGGAGTGCGCCTCTTCGTACGACTTCTTGAAGCGGTCCAGGAAGTCGGCGGTGACGCTGTCCTTCATCAGCCAGATCGTGACCTTATCGCCACCCGAGCCACCCGAACCGGGAATCACCCCGCACCCACCCAGTGCGGCAACGGATATCAGGGCTACAGCTCCGACGAGCATGCGGTTCTTCACGGGGTCACACCTTCTGCGAAACGGCAGGACAAGATCAGGACCCGGTGTGGGGGACTGCGGGCTGCGCTCGCACGGGCGTGGCTGGATTTTGGTATGGACCAATGCTCTGGTCAAGACGCCTTCCGGACAGGCGGCCACGTCGCGAACTCTCGCGAACCTCGCCAAGGTGGGGCACCTTGGTAGAGGCGAGAGGAGACATACCATGTCGAATCACACGTATCGCGTCACGGAGATCGTAGGAACCTCCCATGAGGGCATCGATGCGGCCATCCGCAACGGGGTCGCGAAGGCTTCGGAAACGTTGCACAATCTCGACTGGTTCGAGATCAGCGAGGTGCGGGGCCAGATCAAGGATGGCCAGATCGAGCACTATCAGGTAGGCCTGAAAGTGGGCTTCCGGCTCGACGAAAAGGGCTGATGGATCCGGTCGGTCCCGGTCCCGGTCGCCGGTCAGCCGCGTGTCAGGTGCGTCCCTGACGCTCCTGCGCGTCCTTCACGGCGGGCGACACCTGGGCCCATCGGGCACGCACCACGGTGAATCCGGCCAGCTCGGCCGCGTCGCAGACCAGTTCGTCGTCGTCGACCAGCATGCGCACCTCACGCTCCTGGCCCAGCCGTTTCAGGATCTCCAGCTTGGTCCGACGGGCGGGCCGACGGTCGTCGTTCCGGCGCATCCGCAGGCTGCCCTCGGGCAGACCGTGCCGGGCCAGCCAGGCGAGGGTGTCCTTGCGGCAGCGCTCCGGCCGGCCGGTGAGATAGGTGACCTCGCACTCCTCGGCGCTGCTGCGCGCCAGGCGTACGCCCTCGGTCAGCGGCGGGTCGTCCACGGCGGCGGAGAAGAACCCGGCCCAGTCGCGCCGCGGTCCCTCCAGGAAGCGCTGGCGGTGGGCGGTGTCCGCGAGTGTGCCGTCCAGATCGAATACGGCCAGCGGCCGGGCGTCGTCTCTCATGCCCCCAGCAAACCAAGGCGGCGCGGACGTCGGCGACCCGGCATGGCGTCAGGCGTTGCGCCCCTCGTCCGCGCGGCGGTGCCGTGACCCACCGGCGCCCCGGCCTGTCCGACGGGTCAGGGCCGGACAGACCCTAGAATCGGACCGTTTGTCCCGGCCGGCCCACTCCGAACCGTATGGAGCCCCTCCCCCATGTCCACCCCCCACGACCCGTACGTCAGGGTCCGCGGTGCCCGCGAGAACAATCTCCGGAACGTCCGGGTCGACATCCCGCGCGACACCCTGACCGTCTTCACGGGCGTCTCCGGCTCCGGAAAGTCCTCGCTGGCCTTCGGGACGATCTACGCGGAGGCCCAGCGCCGCTACTTCGAGTCCGTCGCGCCGTACGCCCGGCGGCTGATCCACCAGGTCGGCGCACCCGCGGTGGGTGAGATCACCGGGCTGCCGCCGGCCGTCTCGCTGGAGCAGCGCCGATCGGCGCCGGGCGCCAGGTCCTCCGTCGGTACGGTCACCACGCTGTCCAACTCGCTGCGGATGCTGTTCTCCCGGGCCGGGACGTATCCGGGGGGCGCCGAGCGACTGGACTCCGACTCCTTCTCGCCGAACACCGCCGTGGGGGCCTGCCCGCGGTGTCACGGTCTCGGGCGGGTCCACCGCACCACCGAGGAGCTGCTGGTCCCTGATCCGTCGCTGTCGATCAGGGAGGGCGCCATCGCCGCCTGGCCGGGGGCGTGGCAGGGCAAGAACCTGCGCGACGTGCTGGACGCCCTCGGCCACGACGTCGACCGGCCGTGGCGCGATCTCGACCCGGCGGACCGGGAGTGGATCCTGTTCACCGATGAGCAGCCGGTGGTGACCGTCCATCCGGTGCGCGACGCGGGCCGGATCCAACGGCCCTACCAGGGCACATACATGAGTGCCCGTCACTATGTGATGCACACCTTCGCCGATACGAAGAGCCGGGCCCTGCGGACGAAGGCCGAGCGCTTTCTGACCAGTGAGCCCTGTCCGGTCTGCGGCGGCAGCCGGCTCCGGCCGGAGGCCATGGCGGTCACCTTCGCCGGCCGGACGATCGCGGAGCTGGCGGGACTCCCGCTCACCGGGCTCGCCGAGGCACTGACGGCGGCCGGCGGGGGCGACACCGCCCGGGTGCTGACGACCGACCTGCTGGCCCGGATCGAAACGGTCACCGAACTGGGTCTCGGCTACCTCAGCCTGGACCGGACTGCTCCGACGCTCTCCTCGGGCGAGCTGCAACGACTGAGGCTGGCCACGCAGTTGCGGTCGGGTCTCTTCGGCGTCGTCTACGTCCTGGACGAGCCGTCCGCCGGTCTGCACCCGGCGGACACCGAGTCGCTACTCGCGGTGCTCGGCCGCCTGAAGGAGGCCGGGAACACGGTCTTCGTCGTGGAGCACCAGATGGACGTGGTGCGGCAGGCCGACTGGCTGGTCGATGTGGGACCGCTGGCCGGCGAGCACGGCGGGCGGGTTCTGCACAGCGGTCCGCCGGCCGGTCTCGCCGATGTCGAGGAGTCGGCGACACGCCGCTTCCTCTTCGACGACGCGCCCGCCCCGGCGCGCGAGGTGCGCGCACCGTCCGGATGGCTCCGGCTGCACGGCGTGGAGCGGCACAACGTGCACGGCATGGACGCCGCTTTCCCGCTCGGCGTGTTCACGGCCGTCACGGGGGTCTCGGGATCGGGCAAGTCCACGCTGGTGGGACAGGTGCTGGCGGACGTGCTGGCCGACCGCCGGACACCGGACGGCGCGGAGCAGCCGCCGGAGCGGTCCGTACCCGGGTGCGCGTCGGCCGAGGGGCTGGAGGCGGTGGACCGCCTGGTACAGGTCGACCAGAAGCCCATCGGCCGGACCCCCCGTTCCAACCTGGCCACGTACACCGGGCTCTTCGATGTCGTGCGCAAGCTGTTCGCCGGGACCGGTACGGCACGTGAACGCGGCTACCGGGCCGGGCGGTTCTCCTTCAACGTGACGGGCGGGCGGTGCGAGACGTGCCAGGGCGAGGGGTTCGTCTCCGTGGAGCTGCTGTTCCTGCCCAGCACGTACGCACCCTGCCCGGACTGCCACGGCGCGCGGTACAACCCGGAGACCCTCGAAGTCACCCTGCGCGGGCTGAACATCGCCCAGGTGCTCGATCTGACGGTGGAGTCGGCGGCCGGCTTCTTCGCCGGCACACCCGCCGCCGAACGCAGTCTGCGGACCCTGCTGGACGTGGGACTCGGCTATCTGCGCCTCGGGCAGCCCGCGACGGAGCTGTCCGGTGGCGAGGCGCAGCGGATCAAGCTGGCCGCGGAGCTCCAGCGGGCTCGACGGGGCCACACCCTCTACCTGCTCGACGAGCCGACGACGGGGCTGCACCCGGCCGATGTCGAGGTGCTGATGCGGCAGTTGCACGGGCTGGTCGACGCGGGCAGCACGGTGGTGGTCGTGGAGCACGACATGGCAGTGGTCGCGGGCGCCGACTGGGTGATCGACCTCGGGCCGGGCGGCGGGGACCGGGGCGGCCGGATCGTGGCGGCGGGGCCGCCCGTGGACGTGGCCCGCGCCGAGGGCAGCCGGACGGCTGGGTACCTCCGGGCCCCGCTCCACCTGGAGTGACCGTCCAGTCGTACCCAACTCCCCCCTTTTGTCCGATGTGTTGCCGGTTCGGGCCGGCGAAGGGAAATAAAACAGTAAAGAACGTTGACAGTTAGCTGGTCCAGACCAATCATGGGCATGCCTCGCGGCCTCTCCTTGCCGCGCGGCATGTGACCCCGGCCGGGATTCACAGGAACGGGCCGCGCCCTTCACCGGGCGCGGCAGAGCCGTGCGATCCGCCCGTTGTCTCACTCCGCTGGGAGCTGCCCCATGAGACGTCCAAGAACAGTCGGCGCCGTCCTGAGCGCGCTGGCCACGGCCGTCGCGTCCGCAGGTCTGGTCCTCGGATCAGGCGCCGGCGCACAGGCCGCCGCAACCGCCGCCACTCCCCTGCCCGCACATGTCTTCGCCCCGTACTTCGAGGCGTACAACGGAGACAGTCCGGCCGCCCTCTCGCAGGCGTCCGGTGCCAAGTACCTGACCATGGCCTTCATCCAGACCGAAGCCCGCGGTTCCTGCACCCCGTACTGGAACGGCGATTCGGGCACCCCCATCGCCCAGTCCGAGTTCGGCGCCGACTTCACGGCCATCCGGTCGCGCGGCGGCGATGTCATCCCGTCGTTCGGCGGGTACGCGGCCGACAACGGCGGCACCGAGATCGCCGACAGCTGCACGAGCGTCGACTCCATCGCCGCGGCGTACGAGAAGGTCATCACGACCTACGACGTGTCCCGCCTCGACATGGACATCGAGGACAACTCGCTGGAGAACAGCGCCGGAATCGACCGCCGCAACAAGGCGATCAAGGAGGTGCAGGACTGGGCCGCCGCCAACGGCCGCTCGGTGCAGATCTCCTACACCCTGCCCACCACCACGAGCGGCCTCGCCGAGAGCGGGCTCGCGGTGCTGGAGAACGCCGTGTCCAACGGCGCCCGAGTCGATGTCGTGAACCTCATGACGTTCGACTACTACGACGGCGCCTCGCACAACATGGCGCAGGACACCCAGACGTCGATCACGGGGCTCAAGGGCCAGTTGGCCGATCTGTACCCGTCGAAGACCGACGCGCAGCTGTGGGGCATGACGGGCATCATCGAGATGCCGGGCATCGACGACTACGGCCCGGCCGAGACGTTCACCACGGCCGACGCCACCGCGGTCTACGACTGGGCCGTCGCCAAGGGCGTGAGCACCCTGTCGTTCTGGGCGCTGCAGCGCGACAACGGCGGCTGCCCCGGCACCGGTGGCAGCGACACCTGCTCCGGGATCGCACAGGACACGTGGTACTTCAGCCACACGTTCGCGCCCTTCACCACCGGCGGCACGGACCCGGTGACGGACGACTACTCGGTGGCGGTCACGCCCGGTTCGGCGAAGGTGGCACCGGGCGAGTCGGCCACGGCGACCGTGAACACCGCGGTCACCTCCGGCAGTGCCAAGGCCGTCGCGCTCACGACGAGCGGAGCGCCGGCCGGTGTGTCGGCCGCGCTCAGCCCGGTCTCCGTCACGGCGGGCGGTTCGTCGAAGCTGACGGTCACCGTCTCGGCGTCGGCCGCGCCCGGTACGTACAAGATCGATGTGACCGGTGCCGCGGGCACGCTCAGCCACTCGGCGGCCTTCACGCTGACGGTCTCCGGTCCGGGAGGCGGCACGGGTTCGCTGGTGAACGGCGACTTCGAGACCGGTTCGCTCGGTCCGTGGAGCTGTGAGTCCGGGGGCGCGGTCGTCTCCACTCCGGTGCACGGCGGCTCCCACGCGCTCGCAGCGGCGGCCACCTCCTCGGGGACCGGTGAGTGCACGCAGACGCTCACCCTGAGCCCCAACACCGCTTACATGCTCAGTGGTTGGGTGCAGGGCAGCTACGGCTACCTCGGGGTCAAGGGCGGTGCAACGGCGAACACCTGGGGCTCGTCGAGCGGTTACACCAAGCAGTCGGTCTCCTTCACCACCGGGTCGAGCGGTGCGGTGACGGTCTATCTGCACGGCTGGTACGGCCAGGGCACGGTCTACGGCGACGACCTCTCCGTGACGTCCTGACCCACCGGGCCGGCTGAGCCCCGGTCCCGGCGGCGGGCGGCCTCCGGGACCGGGGACTGCTCCGGCCGGCTCAGCGTTGCACCTTGCGGGTCGCCCGCAGCCACTCCTTGTTCATCGCGGATATCGACGGCAGCGGGATGCCCTTCGGGCAGGCCGTGGCGCACTCCCCCGTGAGGGTGCAGCCGCCGAAACCCTCGCTGTCCATCTGTCCCACCATGTCCAGCACCCGGGTCTCCCGCTCGGGAGCGCCCTGCGGCAGCACGTTCAGGTGGTTGACCTTCGCCGAGGTGAACAGCATCGCCGAGCCGTTGGGGCAGGCAGCGACGCAGGCACCGCAGCCGATGCACTCGGCGTGCTCGAAGGCGAAGTCGGCGTCCGGCTTGGGCACGGGGGTGGCGTGCGCGTCCGGTGCCGTACCGGTCGGGGCCGAGATGTAGCCGCCGGCCTGGATGATCCGGTCGAAGGCGGACCGGTCCACGACCAGGTCCTTGACGACCGGGAAGGCCGAGGCGCGCCAGGGCTCGATGTCGATGGTGTCGCCGTCCTCGAAGGACCGCATGTGGAGCTGACAGGTGGTGGTGCGCTCCGGTCCGTGGGCGTCGCCGTTGATGACGAGGCTGCACGCGCCGCAGATGCCCTCGCGGCAGTCGTGGTCGAAGGCGACGGGGTCGTCGCCGGCGAGGATCAGTTCCTCGTTGAGGGTGTCGAGCATCTCCAGGAACGACATGTCCTGCGAGATGCCCTCCACCCGGTAGGTGGACATGGCGCCGGGTGCGTCGGTGTTCTTCTGGCGCCAGACGCGCAGGGTGAGCTTCATGCGTAGCTCCGCTGAGTGGGGTGGACGTACTCGAAGACGAGGTCTTCCTTGTGCAGGACCGGGGCGTCGCCGGTGGCCGTGAACTCCCAGGCTGCGGCGTAGGAGAACTCCTCGTCGCGCCGGGCGGCCTCGCCGTCCGCGGTCTGGGACTCCTCGCGGAAGTGGCCCCCGCAGGACTCCGCGCGGTGCAGTGCGTCGAGGCACATGAGCTCGGCGAGCTCCAGGTAGTCGACGATGCGGTTGGCCTTCTCCAGCGACTGGTTGAACTCCTCGCCGGTGCCGGGGACCTTGATGCGGCGCCAGAACTCCTCGCGGATCTGCGGGATCCGGTCGAGCGCCTTGCGCAGTCCCTCCTCGGTGCGGGCCATCCCGCAGTACTCCCACATGAGTTCACCGATCTCCCGGTGGAAGGAGTCGGGGGTCCGGTCGCCGTCGACGGCCAGCAGCAGGTTGAGCCGGTCCTCGGTCTCGGCGACGGCCTCCTCCACCTCGGGGTGGGAGGCGTCGACCGCTTCGTGGTGCGGATTGCGCGCCAGGTAGTCGTTGATGGTCGACGGCAGGACGAAGTAGCCGTCGGCGAGTCCCTGCATCAGCGCGGAGGCTCCGAGCCGGTTGGCCCCGTGGTCGGAGAAGTTGGCCTCGCCGATCGCGAACAGGCCGGGGACCGTGGTCTGGAGGTCGTAGTCGACCCAGAGCCCGCCCATCGTGTAGTGGACGGCCGGGTAGATCCGCATCGGTGTCTCGTACGGGTTCTCCGCGGTGATCTGCGCGTACATGTCGAAGAGGTTGCCGTACTTCTCCTCGACCCTGTCCCGGCCCATCCGCTGGATGGCCTCGGCGAAGTCCAGGTAGACGCCCTGTCCGCCCGGCCCGACCCCGCGGCCCTCGTCGCACACGTTCTTCGCCGCGCGGGAGGCGATGTCGCGGGGCACCAGGTTGCCGAACGCGGGGTAGATGCGCTCCAGGTAGTAGTCGCGCTCGTCCTCGGGGATCTCGTTCGCGGGGCGGTCGTCGCCCTTGGCCTTCGGCACCCAGATGCGGCCGTCGTTGCGCAGCGACTCACTCATCAGCGTCAGCTTGGACTGGTGCTCGCCGGTGCGCGGGATGCAGGTGGGGTGGATCTGGGTGAAGCAGGGGTTGGCGAAGTACGCACCGCGCCGGTGGGCGCGCCAGATCGCGGTGGCGTTGGAGTTCATGGCGTTCGTCGACAGGTAGAAGACGTTGCCGTAACCGCCGCTGGCCAGCACGACCGCGTCCGCGAAGTACGTCTCGGTCCTCCCGGTGACCAGGTCGCGGGCGACGATGCCGCGGGCCCTGCCGCCGACGACGACCAGGTCGAGCATCTCGGTGCGGGAGTGCAGTTCGACGTTGCCGGCGGCGATCTGCCTCGACAGCGCCTGGTAGGCGCCGAGGAGCAACTGCTGTCCGGTCTGTCCGCGTGCGTAGAAGGTGCGGGAGACCTGGACGCCGCCGAAGGAACGGTTGTCGAGGAGTCCGCCGTACTCACGGGCGAACGGGACGCCCTGCGCCACGCACTGGTCGATGATCTCGACGGAGATCTGGGCGAGCCGGTGCACGTTGGACTCGCGGGCGCGGAAGTCGCCGCCCTTGACGGTGTCGTAGAAGAGCCGGTGGACCGAGTCGCCGTCGTTGCGGTAGTTCTTCGCCGCGTTGATGCCGCCCTGGGCCGCGACCGAATGGGCCCGGCGGGGCGAGTCCTGGAAGCAGAACTGGACGACGTGGTAGCCCTGTTCGGCCAGGGTGGCGCCGGCCGAACCGCCGGCCAGGCCGGTGCCGACGACGATGACGGTGTGCTTGCGGCGGTTGGCCGGGTTGACCAGCTTCGCCTCGAAGCGCCGGGTGTCCCAGCGTTCGGCGACGGGCCCCTGGGGGGCGCGGGTGTCGGCGAGTATCTCGCCGGTCGCGTAGTCCGTGTAGTCGTTCATGTCAGCTCACCACTCCGGTCATGACAGCGACGGGTACGGAGATGAAGCCCACCGTCAGCACCAGCGCGAGCACGTTGGCGATGGTCTTCAGGACGCGGTCACGGGTCGCCCGGCCGGCGCCGAGGGTCTGCGCCGCGCTCCAGAACCCGTGCTGGACGTGCAGCCCCATGGCGAGCATGGCGACGATGTAGATGACGTTGCCGTACCAGGTGGAGAAGGTGTCGATGACGTTCTGGTACGGGTGTCCGGACTGGAAGCCGCCGGAGTGCACGGTGCCGGTCGTCAGGTCCAGGATGTGCCAGACGATGAACAGCGCGATGACGATGCCGCCGTAGCGCATCGTGTTCGTGGCATAGCTGGCGCGCGGCTTCTTGTGCACGTACTTGCTGGGACGCGCCCTGAGGTCGCGCCGGCTGAGCTGGTACGCGGAGACGGCGTGCAGCACCACGGCGGCGACGAGCACCACACGGACGATCCACAGCGCCCACTCGTGATGCAGGAAGGGCTCGCCCATCACGCGCAGCCAGTGCGCGTAGCCGTTGAACTCGTCCGACCCGAAGAAGATCTTCAGGTTGCCGACCATGTGGACGACCAAGTAGAGGAGCATGATCAGGCCGCTCACGGCCATGATCGTCTTCTTGCCGACGGACGAGTCCCAGAGCGTACGCGTCATGGACGGCCGTCGGTCCGTCCGTGTTGCCAATGCCATGGACACGACGCTAGGGCCGAAGGGCCTGATCAGTCCAAGACATGGAGTGGCTCATATCCATAGGCATTAACTATGGAGGGAGCTATGGTGAGTGTATGCAATTTCAGCAGCTCATGTACTTCGTGGCCGTCGCCGAGGCGCGGCACTTCACCCGCGCCGCGGAGGACGTACATGTGTCGCAGCCCTCGCTCTCGCAGCAGATCAGGGCGCTGGAGAACGAGCTGGGCGCCGAGCTGTTCAGCCGCGCCAGGGGGAACATCGCGCTGACCGACGCGGGCGAGGCGCTGCTGCCGCTGGCCCGGCGCATCCTGGCCGACGCGGACACCGCCCGGCACGAGGTCCAGGAGCTGGCCCAGCTGCGCCGCGGGCGGGTCCGGCTGGGTGCGACACCCAGCGTCTGCACGGGTCTGCTGCCCGACGTGCTGCGCGCCTTCCACGATCTGCACCCGGGCATCCAGCTGCTGCTGGAGGAGGGAGGCTCGCACGACCTGGTACGGGAACTGGCGCGCGGCGCCCTCGACCTGGCCCTGCTGGTGCTCCCGCTCCCCGCGGCCTCGCCGGCCCTGACCACGGTCGAGCTGCTCCAGGAGGACCTGGTGGTGGTCTCGTCGGCGTCCGGCCCGCGGCCCGGCCGGGGCGGGAGCGTCCGGATCGCGGATCTGCAGGGTGAGCCGCTGGTGATGTTCCGGCACGGCTACGACCTGCGGGAGCTGACCGTGGCCGCCTGCCGGACCGAGGGCTTCGAGCCGTCGTTCACCGTGGAGGGTGGCGAGATGGACGCGGTGCTCGGGTTCGTCCGGGCCGGACTCGGCATCGCGGTGGTACCGAGCATGGTGGCCACCAGGGCGGGCCACGACCTGCGGACGACGCCCCTGGCGAAGCCGGGGCTGCGCCGCACGATCGCACTGGCGCACCGCAGTGACGTCGCCCCGCCGCGGGCGGCGCGCGAGCTGCAGCGGGTTCTGCTGGCCAGCCGGGCGGACCCATCGCCCTCACGTACCGGACCCGCCTGAGGACCAGGGGCTGCCCGGCCCTGATCCGCCGTCAGGGCCTGTCGGCTCACACGGCGTCGGCCAGCAGCAGCGCGTGGATCGCGTCCGGGGCTCCCGGCCGCGCGTAGTACCAGCCCTGGCCCGTGTCACAGCCGAGCTCCCGCAGCTGCTCCGCCTGCGCGCCCGTCTCCACGCCCTCGACCGTCACCGCCAGGTCCAGGCTGTGCGCGAGCGACACGATCCCCTCGACGATCTTCAGGTCCACCGGATCGGCCGGGTGGTGCTGCATCCCCTGGGTGAAGGAGCGGTCCAGCTTCAGCACGCTCACCGGCAGCCGCCTCAGGTTCGCCAGGTTCGAGTAGCCGGTGCCGAAGTCGTCGAGCGCTATGCCGACACCCATGTCGGCCAGCTGACGCAGCGGCTTCAGCAGATCGTCGTCGGCGCCGATGAGCGCCGACTCGGTGACCTCCAGACACAGCGCCGCCGGCTCAAGCCCGGACCGCTCCAGGACATCGACGGTCTCGGCGACCAGACGCGGGTGGTGCAGCTGGGCCGGCGAGAGGTTGACATTGATCCGCAGCGGACCGCCGTCGGTGTGCCGCTCCTGCCAGAAGTTGGCCTGCCGTACCGACTCCTCCAGCACCCAGCGGCCGAGCGGCACGATGAGTCCGGTGTGCTCGGCGAGTGCGATGAACCGGTCGGGCCCCAGCACGCCGTGCTGCGGGTGGCACCAGCGCACCAGCGCCTCCGCCCCGTGCACCGAACCGTCCCCGAGGTGCACCAGCGGCTGGTACTCGATGAAGAACTCGCCGCGCTCCAGCGCGGCCGGCAGCGCCGTCGTCAGCCCGTGCCGGGTGATGGCCCGGGCGTCCGCGTCGGCATCGGCCAGCTCGAAGCGGTTGCCGCCCGCGGACTTGGCGCGGTACATCGTGATGTCGGCGCTGCGCAGCACCTCGGCGGCGCTGCGTTCACCGGCCGGGCCCTCGACGACCCCGATGGAACCGCGGACGGTCAGCTCGCGCCCGTCGAGCCGGATCGGCGTGGCCAGCACACCGAGGATCCGGCAGGCGAGCTCGTCGACCTCCGAGGCCGTATCGGGCCCCGTCGTCAGTGCCACGAACTCGTCGCCGCCGAGCCGCGCCACCATCTCGCCCGGTGCGGTCGCGCAGCTCTGCAGCCGGTCCGCGACCTCGACCAGCAGCCGGTCGCCCGAGGCGTGGCCCAGGCTGTCGTTGATCGCCTTGAAGCCGTCCAGGTCCAGATAGCAGAGCCCGAAACGGCTGCCGTCACCCGCCGAGAGCGCTTTCTCGAGACGCTCGAAAAAAAGCGTGCGGTTCGGCAGGCCGGTGAGCGCGTCGTGCGTGGCCTCGTACCGCAGGCGCAGATTGAGCAGCCGGCGTTCGGTGGTGTCCTCCATCAACGCCAGCTGGTACTCCGGCCGGCCCTCGGAGTCGCGCAGCAGTGACACCGTCAGATTGGTCCACAGGACGGTGCCGTCGTTGCGGTAGAACGCCTTCTCGACCCGGTAGTGCTCGCGTTCGCCGCTCACCAGCTCGTTGTAGTAGGCCCAGACCTTCGGGGAGTCCTCGGGATGCACCCACTCGTTGACGCGGTGGCTGCGGACATGGTGGTCGAGCCCGCCGAACATCCGGGTGAGGGTGTCATTGACCTCCAGCACGTTGCCGTCGAGGTCGGCGATCCCGATCCCGATGGCGGCGTCCTTGAAGACGGCCCGGAACCGCGCCTCGGTCGCGTGCAGCGCCTGCTCGGCGTGCGAGCGCGCGGAGAGCGCGGAGCGGGCGATGGCCTCCTGCTCCGCGAGGGTCCGCTCGCGCAGCGCCTGGCTGAAGCCGCCCGCGACAGCGTGCTGGATGCGGGCACAGCGGGACCGGCTGTCCTCGGTCGTCAGCGCCACGGGCCCGTTGCTGCCGCAGTAGAGGACGAGGTAGGAGTCGACGACGCCGAGCGTGGAGCTGAGCGCGTCCGGGTCCGTGCAGTGTGCCGCGACGAGTGCACCGCCCACCTCGGCCGCCGATGTGGCGTCGAAGGGGCGGGCGTGCAGGGTGTCGCTGAGCGTCCGGGCGAGCGGAAGCAGATGCTGTTCGAACTCGGCCCGGGTCAGGGAGGTGGCCGTCGACGGGAAGATGGCCCGGCTCCAGATCGTGGCGAAGCGCCGGAGCCGGTCCTCGGGGCCGTCGGGGTCCGCGTCCGGTGCCCCGGACGACTGGGCGGGAATACTCACGCCTTGCGTCCCACTCCCGCGAAGCCCGAGAAGGCGTATGGGTCCTCGGTCTCCTGCGCGACGGAGGTGTCGGGGCGCCAGAGCGGCATCGGCACGAGGCCGGGGTCGACCATTGCGTACCCGTCGAAGAACCGGCCGATCTCGTCGCGCGAGCGCATGACCAGCGGGTTGCGGATTTTCTCGTACACGCCAACCGCCCCGCCCGCCGCCTCCTGCGTCAGCGGAATGCCCTCGTACGAGGCGTGGGTGACGACGAGGAGGCTGCCGGGGGCCAGGAGGTCGCGCAGTTCGGCGACCGCGGTCTGCGGGTCGTCGGAGTCCTCGATGAAGTGGAGTACGGCGACGAGGAGCAGCGCCACCGGACGGTCGAAGTCGAGCAGTCCCGAGATCTCCGGGTTCTCCCGGATCTCCTTCGGACGGCGCAGATCTGCGGTGGCGATCACCGCTCGGGAATTGCCTTCCAGTACGGCCCGGCTGTGTGCGACCGCGACCGGGTCGTGGTCGACGTAGGCCACCCTGGCCTGCGGATCGATACCCTGGGCGACCTCGTGGACATTGCCGAAGGTGGGTATCCCGGAACCGATGTCCAGGAACTGGGTGACCCCCTCACCGAGTGCGTAGCGCACCGCCCGGCGCATAAAGGCACGGTTCGCCTGCATGATCTTGGGAAGCCCCGGCATGAACTCCATGGCCTTGCGGGCCGCTTCCCGGTCCACCTCGAAATTGTGCGAGCCGCCCAGGTAGAAGTCATACATTCGGGACACGCTCGGCACCGATATGTCAATGCCTTGCGGTGCCCAGGCGGGACGCTCCATCGATGTCTCCAACAAGTCGCCACGGCGATCCGGCCATGTTCATGGTCAGTGTTGACCAGAGGCTACTGATCGACCGCCAGGAGAGCGAGCGGAAACGGAAATTCGCGGTCCGTTATTGGTCACACCCGTGGCAACTGCAACCACTCCGTCGCTGACTGTGACATCGGGGCGACGGAACGGCACAAGAAAGTTCTCCATAGAACTACTTTGACTCTTCGGCCGGCTTGGCATTGCGGGCACCGCGAACCATGTTCCCCCGATAGTGCGGTCGTTGACATCGCCGGACCTGACGCGCCGGACCGGCCACTTGGAAGGACAGGCCCGGTCCGGCGCAGGCCGCCGCGCCGGGACATCGACCACCCGGTGGGCGCGAGTTGCCTGCTTCGCCGGCATGGGTGACCCCGGCAGGGAATGCGGCATCAACGCCGGACACCACCTTGGCATTGCCTGCGAACGCCGGCAGCCGGGCTTTCGCACGGTCACCTTCGCAATTCCCCCTCGACGAGCTCGCGACGCCCTTGCCGATTCGGCGGTACGTGAATCCGGCACTGCCGGCCGGCGCCTTGCCGGCCTCTCGCCGCCCCTCCTCGGCCACACCCCGTCGCCACCACCAACAGGGCCGCCGCCGTCGGCGTGACCGTGGGAGCTGCGGCGGATGTACATGTCAACCCCCTCTGCATCCGGGCCAGTTGCCATGCGGGAGCCCCGTCCCGCTCCATGGCCCCGGGCATGTCCGCCCCGGGGCCTCTTTGTTCAATACGTCCGCAGAATTGTCCGGAGCCGCAAACACCCAGCACCTCAGGTCCCCACCATCAGGGGAATCCGACGAGGCTCCGGCGTGCCGCCGTGCGGCCCGGAACATGCTCCCCGTCGTGTACGGATCACTCATCGGCCGGCTCTCCGCCGCCGTCGCACTCACCTGGCTGTTGACCGCCCCGGCGCCCGCAGCGGCCGACAACTGTGCGTACGCCTCGATCGGCGACGACGGGGGCAGCGCGGCGGTCGCCACCAGCGGCGACGGCAGCTGTCACGCGGGGCCGAAGCCCAAGCCGCCCCCGCCACCCGCACCGCCACCCCCCTCGCCTCCGCCTCCTCCACCGCCTCCGCCGCCTCCTCCGCCCCCGCCACCCCCACCCGCATCGCCCGAGCCCGTGCCCGCCCCGGCGCCACCGCCGCCTCCTCCACCCCCGACCCCCTCGCCGCCCCCCTCACCGACCCCGTCTCCGTCCCCGTCCGTGCGCCCCACACCCCGGCCGGTGGCCCTTCCCGCCTACCGCAGACCGGTGCGGAAGGAGCCGGAACGCCATACCTCCCTGGTCACGCTCACCTTGATGATCACAGCCCCCGCGGTGTTCGCCGTCGCCGTGCTGCGACCCCGTTCCCGATGACCTCCGGAGACCCACATGTCGGAATGGCTTGTTCTCACCTTCGCCATGGTCGCGGCAAGCGCCGTGGTCCTCACCATCGCCGTCCTCAACAACCGTCGGCTCCCCGAGGACGACGATCCGTCCGAGACCCCTGATGTCATCGAGTACATGACGATGATGATCGGGGTGGTCTACGCGATCGTGCTCGGTCTCGCCATCGCAGGCGTCTGGGAGGGCCGGGGCGCCGCCCAGGAGTACGTACGCCAGGAGGCCCAGGCACTCCACGAGGTGGACGCCCGCTCGTCCGTCTACCCGGCGGAGGTGCGCACCCGGATCCGCGCCGACGTCGACACCTACGTGAGCTATGTCGTGCACGACGAGTGGCAGACCATGATCGACCACGGCACGCTCGGCGACCGCGGAGCGAAGCTGCTCGACCGGGTACGTGCCGACGTCACGGACTACAAGCCGAGGACGGACCACGAAGGGGAGGCGTACCAGCCACTGGTCGACCAGGTCGCCGCGGCCGACGACGCCCGCAGCGCACGCGGGCAGAGTGCCGGAGCGACCATGCCGGGCGTCGTCTGGTTCGGGCTGATCACCGGGGCACTGGTGACCGTCGGGCTGATCTTCACCCTGCAGATCCGCCGTACCTCACGAGAGCTCCTGCTGGCTGGACTCTTCAGCGTCCTGATCGCGTTCCTGCTGTTCCTCATCTGGGACTTCGACTCACCGTTCGGCCGCGGGCTTTCTGCCACGGCCGCACCGTTCCTCGATCTTTTCCCCGGCCCCTCGGGAGGTTAGGGGACAGCCCTCAGACGGCGAAAGCCCCGGCCGGTGCGCCGCTCGGGGGACAACGGCGCCCCAATGGACGGGCCCCGATCGCGGGCGAATTGCACCACTTCTAGCGTTGGCGGCATCGAGGTGCATTTCTGACGCTTTGTGGAAATCCGTTCCGCAGCTGCTCCTCGGGGACCCGGAGGATTCACCATGCGCGCAATACGTGTCGCCCCCGTCGCTCTGCTCGGTGCCGCGGCGCTCGCCCTGACCGCCCCGGCCGTGACCGCGTATGCCGCAACATCGGGTGGGCCGTCCAACGGCGGGAGCGGATACACCGTCACGCCGTCGGTGATCGCGCCGGGCGGCCAGGTCACCCTGGCTGCCAGCGGGTGCTCCACCACGGCCACGGCGTCCTCCGGGGTGTTCGACACCGTCACCGTCCCCCGGGGCGGCACAGCCAGAGCAACGGTCGACTGGGATGCCAAACCGGCCGCCGCCTACGAGGTGACGTTCACCTGCAACACCTCGCCGAGCTCCACGGCCAAGGTGAATCTCACGATCGGCGCGGCCACGAGCACACCCACCACCAGCTCCACGAGCGCCGCGAGGTCGACGGCCTCTCCGGCCGGTGTCCAGGGTGGTCTCGGTGGCAGCATCGACAGCCCCGACACCGGAATGATCGTGGTGGGCACAGCCCTCGCGGTGGCTGCCGCGACCAGCACCGTCTTCGTCGCTCGACGGCGCAAGGAGAGCCGTTCGCACTGACCGGCCATGCCGGCAGAAACGAAATTGGGCCCGGGTGCAGTGACAGGGGCCGGGGCGGACTGGTTAATCGTACTTACGGTGCAAGCGCGGCAACACATAGCACCAATGCAGGTCC